>CAZLRN010000004.1:0-33554 GCA_964561715.1 uncultured Spirochaetales bacterium | reverse complement strand
CTCCACTAGGAGCCTCTCTCCGGTTCCGACCTCCTGCAGGAGCTTTTCAGCAAATCTGCGGGTAGCGTCGGGCCCCAGGGAGTACACCCCCCCCGGAAAGCCCATCCAAACCGCTTTACCCTTCCAAAGATCGAGCGCCTCCCCGATGGGCAGGTCTCCCATGGGTGGCGGATGAAGGGCCTCGACTATGTCGATGGAAGTTTGGGCGATGAGATTCTTCAACAAGCCGACCCTGCCATCCATGTGAACGGCCATGAGTTTTCCCTGTGCATGCAGCACCTCTGCCTGCTTCTCATAGACAGGCATGAAATACTTCTCGAAGAGCCCGGGATTGACGAGGAATCCATCAAGGTTGTCGCCGCAGAGAACGATTTCGGCCGGCGAATTGGCGGCGATCTCATAGAGCGGCTCCCGACTTTTGCAGAGGGCCTGGTAGAGACCTTCAACCAAATCGGGATAATCGGCGTGATGGAAGAAGAATCGCCCTTCGTCGCTTCCGATCCAATCGATCATAAGATATTGCAGGGGCGAGTGGGGCAGGGAATCGATCACGATTCCGTCATCTCCCAGCCAATCCATGGCCTGCTCGATGGGAAAGTAATCGGCCACATATTCGGTGTTTTCGACGATGTATTGGACAATCTCGTAGTCTTTGGGATCTCGAATGAGTCTCTTCGTCTGCCAGGGCGAAATATCCCGCCAGCTGCGCTGAGCGTGCCATTGCCCGACACCAGGATCCCGCCTTTCGTCCAGATATACGCTACCCCTGGGAGTTGTGTAAGTGCGGCGGATCAACGACCCTTCAGAGGATGACATCTGCTGCTCCGTGATCTGCACCCCGTTCATTTTCTGCACCCAACTGGGCCGGGACCAGCTGAGGCCCATTCCCCGATTGCGGCACTCCCGTTCGGCCCACCCGATCTGGCTGTGTCTCCATAGGTGGAAAAAGGGAAGCCGGTCTGCCAATTTTCCTTTCGAAGCCGCCAGGATTCTCTCTCTTCGTGTCATCTCATGAGCTCCTTGGTCCATGACAGAGCTGGGCTAGGACTTGAAGTATTGAAGGGAGCAAAAGGGGAACACCACCGCATGAGTCCCGGAACCGTGCCTCGCGGCGAGGTCTTCGAGGAGGGAATCCCATTTGCTGAAAAAGGCCGCGCCATTTGTATACCGATCCTTCACCTCGGCTACCGTGACGGTTGGCGAAAAAAAGATAAGCTTACGGCCAGCCATCTTTTTAGCGACCGCCGGACGCTTGTCGGCCTTCTGGAACAGTCTCATGCCCACGTCGCCCAGATAGTGGGTGCCCCGACCTTCGCTTGCAGCTGTTGTCACAACGATGGAGCCGCCCTTCTTTACTAGGTCTTCATCCGGATTGATCCAGACGTTGAGAGCTTTACCGCACTGCAAAAATTCTGTGTCCTCGGGATAGGAGTTGAAGATACCGACGTCGATATCCTCCGGAACCTCGGTTGCATAGACTTTTTTTGCCATTTCTACACCGGTCCGATGGGCCTCGATGAAGTCGCCCACAAAGAGCCCGGCCGTACCGCCACGGGAGGTGCAGACGGCGTTGACGATCAGGTTCAATCCGGCCTTGGCGGCGATGTCGTCGATTTCCTCGCGCAGCTTGTTGCCCTTGATGGCCGCAACCTGGCTTCCTCCCCTGGCCTGATCGGCGCCGTGAACGGCTGCCAGAGTTTCTATGCTGCACACACCTGGCATGATGATCTTGCCGCCCCCGCCCCAACCGGCTGTGGGATGAGGGACGATACAACCCACCGCAATCGTGTAGTCGGCCTCCATGAAGATGCGGTTGACCAGGATCGGCGATCCATCCTTTGATTCGCCGACGGGGAGCAGGTCGTCGAAGGGACAGTGATTGAAGACGCGGTAGCGGTCCGCTGTCTCCTGTCCCAGCTTTTTAATGATATCCTGGCGGGTAAGCGGGCGATGGGAGCCCAGGGCGATCACGAAGGTTATATCTTCGTCTCTGATTCCCGCCTCGTGCAGTTCCTCTATGATAAAGGGAACAAACCGATAGGCCTGGGTCGGGCGTGTCAGGTCATCGACGGCAATAGCTATGGTCCTCTTTCCTCTGGCCATCTCTGCGATGCGCGGTGTCCCGATCGGCTGGGCGAAGGATTTGCGGAGGTCATCATCAGAAATTTCCGGAGCATCCGCCATTTTGGCGGTTTCTACATTCCAGTCATCGGGAAACTGGAGGGGAAAGGGATCAGTGTTGTACCAGGCTCCCCAGGGGATATCAACTCTCTGCATGTTCTACTCCTTTTGGGTTGTGACTTGTGGCCCCATAGTAGAGGAATTTGCTTCAAAGGAAAAGACGTCTCTTCGGGTCATCCTGCATGAGGCGCTGATTAGCCTGTCCCTCCGGGGGAAAACCTGTAACCGACGCCTCGGGCGTTTTTGATATGGATGGGTTTGGATGGATCGGGCTCGATGTATTTTCTCAACCGCACGACAAAGTTGTCCACCGTGCGGGTTTCCAGCTCGGATGCATTGTGCCAGACATTTTGCAGAAGCTCTTTGCGGGAGACGATTCGCTCGGCGTTGTCGATCAGATACTTCAGCAGCATCGCTTCGAGAGGAGTTAGTTGGAACTCCTGATCCCCTCGAGCCAATCTGAGATTGGTAAAGTCGATTCGACAGTCGGCAAAGCTGTAAGGCGGTTGGGATTCGAAGGTTTGGCTATACCAGGCTTTACGGCGAAGCATGCCTCGAATGCGGAGTAGTAGCTCCTTTAGGTGGAAGGGTTTTGTTAGATAGTCGTCTGCCCCCAGCTCTAGGCCATGGATCTTGTCTTCTGTCTTTGTTCTCGCTGTAAGCATGAGTATCGGCATTTGGGGGGATTCTTCTAGAATGGCCTTCGCAACTTCAAATCCATCCAGGCCGGGAAGCATGATGTCGAGAATAATTAGATCGATTGGCTGAGATTTGAAGCACTCGATCGCCCTGAGACCGTTGTCCGCTCGAACAACCTCGAAGCCCTCTTCTATGAGATTGTACTCCAGCCCGACGGCCAGGGATTCTTCGTCCTCCACCACGAGAATCATGCTTTTAATCGGGTCACCCAAAATTGGCACCCCCGTTGTTGTTTCGGTTTGCACGTCGGTTGTTGTCTAGGCTGAGTGCAGGGAGCTCGATATGAAAGGTTGTTCCTCGGTTCTGTCCTTCGCTCGAAACGCTAATGCTTCCTCGATGCTGGCGGATGATCTCTCTGACCCAATACAATCCCAGACCGGTTCCCTTAACGGAGGGACTCTCCGGGTTGTAGATACGCCTGAACTTTTTGAAGACCTCTCCATGGTTTTCTCTCGAAATACCGATCCCACGATCCTTGAAGTCTATCTTCAATCGCCTATCGGTCCACGCAAGGGAGAGGGTTATCCGAACGGGATCCGTGCTGTACTTGATTGCATTGTCTACCAGGTTATTGATCACGACTTTCATGGCGCTACGGTCGGCTCTGAAGAGGCAGGGGGCTCGCCCTAGGATCTCTATAGAGCCTTTGGGAAGCTTGAGGTGGTTTTTCGCCTCGTCTATCAATTCCCGAACCAGTGACTCCGCATTGTAGAGCTCCAGGTTAAAAACCGATCGTCTCTCCTCCAGGCGAGTGATCTCTAAAATCGAATTGATCAGGGTATCGAGCCTGTTGACATCCTGAGTCATGAGAGACATAAACTCGCTCTGTTTCTGCGGTGGCACCTGCCTCGAACCCAAGGTTTCGAGATAGAGCTGAATCGAAGCAAGCGGAGATTTTAGCTCGTGGGAGACATTGGCTATAAACTGGTCATACATTCGCGTCACGTTCAGTTGTTGGTTGAGTTTTCCAAAGATAAGTGACATTGCCGTTGATATGGTAACGAGTAGGATCAGCCCTCCTACGAGGGCGGCTATATTCGTGGTGTTCCAAACCAGCTGGGGAAACAGCTCCTTTCCGACCCCGGTGATGAGAATGTAGTTGGTGACATACCAGTAGATCCAAAGCCCCAGGAGCCCAAACCAGGCCAGCTGAGCCAGAGCGAATACGATAATAGGGTACATAAGCCGCCAGCGTTTCACAACCATATCCTCGCTCCTGGAGTTTGCAGATTTTACACTTCTTTTACATTTCCCCCTTGCAACTTCTGCGGGAGAAAGCCTCTAATAGACATAACATATCGTTGGCTGCGCTCGCAACCCAAACAATTTGGTCCATTGTATACATGCAGCCAACGATTTAGCAATTCCGACTCAGATCGATTTCGGAAAATCTTGCTAGAATAACAAGAAATTGAGCCGGAATTGCACAATTTAGCTATCGAAGCAAAAGACTCCTTAAGGAGTCAGACTTCTTAAGAAGTCAGACTTCCTATGAAGTCAGATTTCTTAAGTCAGACCACCTGTTTTGCTGTCGAGAGTTCGCCCATTAGAGAATGCACGTATCAGAGGAGTAGCTCAGTGAGAATACTTATGGTCTATCCAGACTCTCCGACGACTTTTTGGAGCCTCGAAAATGCGCTGAAGTTCATAGCCCGAAAGGCGGTACAGCCTCCCCTGGGATTGTTGACCGTCGCGTCGCTTCTGCCTCGTGAATGGGAAAAGAGACTCGTTGATATGAATGTGTCATCCCTCTCAGAGGAGCAGATTCTCTGGGCCGACTACGTGTTTTTGAGCGGAATGACCATCAACCGCAAAGGCTTCGAAAGTGTTGTTGCCCGCTGCAACCAATTAGGAGTGAAAGTGGTGGCGGGGGGGCCCTTCGCCACCATGAGCTATGAGGATATTCAGGGAGTAGATCACTTCATTCTGAACGAAGCCGAAATCACTCTGCCTGCTTTCCTCGAGGATCTCAGAGCTGGTCGACCTAAAAAGGTCTATAAAACCGATGAATACCCCAATCTCGAAAGAACACCCGTACCGCAGTGGGATCTCATCGATATGAAGAACTATTCTTCTATGGCCCTCCAGTATTCCCGGGGTTGTCCTTACAACTGTGAGTTCTGCAATATTACGGCTCTCTTCGGGCGGCGGCCGAGAACTAAGGACACGGCGCAGTTTCTAGGGGAACTTGAATCTCTTTACGAAGCCGGATGGAGAGGGAGTGTATTTCTTGTTGATGACAATTTTATTGGCGACAAGAAAAAATTGAAGCGAGATTTTTTGCCGGCACTGACCGAATGGTCGGAGTCTCATGGATATCCTTTCAAATACAACACCGAAGTTTCTATCGAGCTGGCCGATGAGGCAGAGTTGATGGACTCCATGATTCGGGCGGGTTTTAGAATGGTTTTCGTCGGAATTGAAACCCCTGTCGAGGAGAGCCTGGCCGAATGCGGAAAGATACAAAACAGAAAACGAGATCTAATGGAGTGTGTCAAAAAGATGCAGCGGAGGGGATTCGACGTCACTGGTGGATTCATTGTGGGATTTGATAATGATCGGCTCGATGTATTCGATCGGCAGCTTCGATTTATTCAGCAAAGTGGAATCGTGATCGCCATGGTTGGGCTCCTCAATGCTCCTAACGGAACCCGCCTCTTCAAGCGGCTGAATTCGGAAAATCGCATTATCGAGGACTTTCACGGGGACAATGTGAATACCTTTATGAACTTCATACCGAAGATGAATCGGCTAACCCTTGTGGAGGGCTACAGGAATCTTCTGAAAACCATCTATTCTCAGCGAGCGTACTTCGAGAGAATCAAGACCTTTCTGGCAGAGTATAAGCTACCGCCAGCTTGCTCAGCGGATGTGGTGAAGCAGCGACTGCTGGTGTTCCTCAGGGTTGTTTGGAAACTGGGATTTATCGAAAGGGGCAAAAGATACTTCTGGAAGCTTCTCCTGCATGTGATTCACAATTGCCCCCAAAAAATCGGGCAGGCCATAGAGATGGCGATCTACGGATTCCATTTCGGTAAGGTCATAGCTTATTTGTAGTCGTTCCTTCATTTCATGCAGTTTCGAGGCCCTGGGGGCGCGCAGCCCCGAGGGCCTCCATAAACTGCAGCGGCCAAATCGGCCGCGCAGACCGGGCACGGACATAGGCTTAGGTCGGTGGCGTGATGCGTTTGGTCCGGCTCTCCTCGAATTGCTTTATGGCTCGAAACACCGCAGCGCTTCTCCCTCCGAGGGAGTCTCGCTCCCGCGGTAGAGAGTCTGCCCATCTCCGGCGGGGGATCTGATCCTCGGCATACACCGTGGCTGTCTGAAGCCAA
The DNA here is from genome assembly GCA_964561715.1 of uncultured Spirochaetales bacterium. GTDB lineage: Bacteria > Spirochaetota > Spirochaetia > SZUA-6 > CAZLRN01 > CAZLRN01. Next base: position 27,339 of record CAZLRN010000004.1, on the reverse strand, counting down.
GCGCGGACTTTGGCGCCGTAAACGTTGCAGGCACGGCCAATCAGAGTACCCGGTTCCAGGACGGTAAGGCAACCGACCGTTGTGTAATCGCCGATTATGGCGCCGAACTTGGGCAATCCGCTGGATAACTTCCAACCGTCAACAGTGACCCTCGCGCCACCCCAATCGTTTTTCACATTGGAGTTCATGTCCCCCGCGCCTTCGTTGACCATTCTCCCGAGGATCGAGTCGCCGCAGTAGCCATAGTGGCCAGATTCCGATCCGCCTACGACTTGCTCGCCAGTCTGCGGATCTCTGAGGGGGACTCCGTCCATGATGACCGTATTTTTGGCTTCACTGCGAAAAACGACGTAATCGCCGAAGATCGTATCCTTCCTGATGTAAGTGCCGGGTCTGAGCTCACAGTGGTCTCCCAGCAAAACGCCATCGCTAATCGCTGCACCGTAGATCACCGTGCCTTCTCCGACGAAGCAGTGGCTCGCAATCATCGAGTTTCGGATCTCCTTTACTCGATCTTCGATCCAGACTCCGTCCTTGATGGTGCAGTTGCCTTCGATTAGCACGCCTCGCCCGATGTAGACGTTTTGTTCGACGAGCCCGCCTTTGATGTGGGCACCCTGGGAAATGTATACGCCTGCTCCGATGACTGCCCCGTCTTCGACTATGGCTTCGTCCATCACGACGGCACCTTTTTTTACCACGGATCCGGCTCCGACCCTTGCCGATGGCGACACAAAGGCACCCGCTTCTATGAGGCCTGTGGCACTGACGACAGTTGGCTCTACGTAGTTGGGTTCGCGATCCAGTAGAGCTGTCAGGCTCTCGAGCCGGCGCTCCATCCAGTCATGTACGTAGCGATGGATCCTATCGAGAGCCTGGAAGCAGTACCTCGTCCCTTGAAAGATCTCTCTGTGTTTGTAACCGCCAATCTCCGGAAAGTAGTATTCCACCGAGAGGGCATCATCGATCAGGGTGGCTCCGCTTTCGTGTAGCAGTTTCTTGATCTGCAGAACCTCCGGCACCTGGTCGCCGATATAAGTCACGGCTTCTAGGGCCTGCAGGCGATCTTTCTGGAACAGATCCTTGAGGAGGCCGAACTGGTCTGCTTTTAAGCTGAGTTTTTTGATGCGAAATTGTGAAAGGGCTTCAGACACCTTCTGCAGCGGCATTCGCCAGTGCTGCGCCCAGGATTGCAGATCATCGAGGGCCAGTGCCAGGCCGATGTCCTCCAAGCCTTGGCGCAAGCTGTTGGAATCCCGGAAGAGGGATTCCAAATCCGAATTGGGCGAGAGCTCCTGTGGTTTGGGAAGCGTGATCAGGACTCTGTCCCTGCCGAGACTTCGGATAAGAAACTCGAGGTTGGATCGGATCGCAGCTAACAGCTCCGTGCCCGAGAGTTGGTCCTCATCCGGCTTCATAACAACAGGATAAGCGACGAACTTGACTGTAGTGTTTCTGGCCGGACCCGATCTGTTGGATACATAATCGTAGTGCCTGATGTCCGTGTTAGCGCCGTTCTCCTTCACGATGATATCGCTATGCCGCTCGGCCAGCTGCGGTATTGTCAGGGAGAAGTCGTTCGCGTTCAAGATTTCCCATGGATTTATCTGATCGAGAGCTTTGAGCGATCGAATAGCATCGATCCGACTCAGCAGATTCTTGAGGCCGGAGTACTCCACATAGTTGACATGTTGTATCATTTCGGGGTCTGCCTGTCCCTCGAGACAGCCGATGCCGATGACTCTAGCCATGGCTTTTCAAATCATTCCCGCCACAGTGTGTCGATCACGTCGCGAAATCTAGAGGTTTCTCGCTCGTTATCGACAACAATCTGGATAAGCAGCCCACGCGGATCGAGATGGGCCTCGGTCAGCCGAAGGTCATCTTCAGTCAGCGGTCCTCTCAGTATGAGGGACCGATTCGAATCCTGTATCTTCTTCAGCGCCGGCAGCATTTCGAGCAACTCCACACCGCCTACATCCCTGTTGACCTGGAACACATCTATCTCCTCGATCTCTAAAAAGGCATCGATGATAAAGAGGGAGGAAGAGTGAAGGTGAATAATGCTCAACGGAAAGGACGAGGCGATCAACCTGTCGCTCTGCTGAATCAGGTCGACATACATATTCGGCGAATAGATCGAGGAGGCGTCTTCCTGAAGTCTCGCAATTTGCCCGGGCGCCCAAAGGCAGTACTGCTCCACGACATATCCATCCAAAAAGGGCTGGACGATCTCGAAGTGACTTTTCAGCACACTGATCAAAGCTTCGGCACATCTTGCTCCCAGAGATCGAATACTCTCCGGGCTCTCCAGGCCGTCGACGAGAGCTTGATCGTGCCCTCTGAGTGCTCCGATGATGTCTGTCACGCCTCTCAAAATAGGTTGGCTGATTGGAAATCTACCGGCTGCGTGATCGGAGAGAACCTTCAAAAACTCCAGATACTTCTGCAACCAGGGATTGTCATCAGCAATCGAGAGGGATTCGAGGTCCTGCCAATCGGCGTCTCTCTCCATAGCCCATATACTCGCTTCGGCAAGCTGAGCCGAGCAACCCAACATGGCTTCCATCCACGGAAACGCTGTCAGTGGGGAAACACCCCTTATGAAATCGTCGTCGATCCCCTGCGATTGCGCATAGAGCCGCTCGTAGTCGGCGAGGAAATCTGTGGGCTTGATGTGCTGCGGAGTGAGTAAGTCGCCCGGCTCGAGGGAGCCGAGGGACTTGAAGTGTGAGAGCGGAAAGAATCCTCCCGCATCGAAGCCGAGCATAGGGCGTCTGACCGGCTCTCGAGACCAGAACGACCTGTATGCGTCAATCTTTTCGGATAGGCTTTTGGGGGGTGGCATTGAATTCGCTTCCTACCTGATTCCTTTTGGATCTATTGCGGATCTACGAAGTGCAATCTACGAAGCCCAGGCCCCGAAAACGGGATGCCGAGAGCAGATGACCTCGAGGTAGGCGGGCCGATTCTGTTGGTTTTCGTCGAAGGCGCGTCGCAGCGCCGGTACGATCTCCGAGGGCTCCCGGACTCGTTCGGCGTAGTAGCCCATGGCCTTGACCGCCTCGGACATGTTGGCGACCGTGGAATCCGAGATCTCGCAGGTATAGGGATCGTGTCCCTTGCCCCAGAAGCCCGGCCCGTATCCAGCGAAACCCCCGTTGTTGATGTGAATGGTCGTCACTCCGATGCTGTACCGCACGAGGGCCTCCAGGTTTCCCAGCATATATCCTACACCGGCGTCTCCCGTGATGTTGACACATTGACGCTCCGGAAAGGACAGTTTTGCCGCAATAGCCGCAGCGAGACCGAATCCGAGAGTGGAGACGTTGCCCCAGCCGAGAAAACCTCTCGGAATCACAGCCTCGTAGACCGTGCTCGTCTGGTCGCGGGTGTTGCCCGAGTCGGGGCTTACGAACGAATTTTTCGGATCGATGGTCTTCATCAGATCGCCGTACACCCTGTAAGGATTGATGGGTTTTTCGCCCGACTCCATAAGTGGTCTGTATTTGGTCTGGAACTTCTCCCGGCCCGACCGGATCTCGTCGAGAAGCGATCTGTTCTCTTTCGAGCCGCTAGATTTGTCGCCAATCTCTTCGATGAGCGCCTGGAGAGTGAGCTTGGCATCACCGATTAGAGCATGAGCGGTTTCGTATGTCCTGTTGACGTCCCGCTCATCCACCGTGCAGTGGATGATGGTCTTTGCGTCGGCTCCTGGGATCCGATGCCTGAAATGTCCGCGGGCCAAACTGCACCCTACAGCTAAAATCAAGTCACTCCGCTCCAAAAAGTGTATCGCCAATTCGCCCCGCACCCCTACTGATAGGGGATGATTCTCCGGGAAAGCGCTCTTGCCTTTGAGAGTGGTCAGTACCGGTATCTGGGCCTTTTCGGCAAGCTGCTTGAGCTCTTCGACAGCATCGCTATAGAAGATGCCTTCGCCAACATAGAGCAACGGCGTTTGCGCCTTCACTATCGCCTTTGCGGCCGCTTTGACATCTTTCGGATCGGGAGCGTATTTCCAGCCCTTTACCGGTTTATAGGGGCTATGCCCATCTTCGTATTCCCCAAAGTTCCGGGGCATCGTCAAAAGCACAGGTCCGGGATGTCCTGCCCGCAGATAGGTAAAGGCTCGACGCATGAAATCCGGAACCCGACGTGGCTGATCGATATGGCCGGTCCATTTGGTGACCTCTTTGAGACCTGAAGTCATGTCATAGTTGATACTAGCCGTATCTCCGGACGGCACCCCGTCTGCAATGCACAACACCGGCGATGAATCCTCGTAGGCCTGGGCTAAAGCGCCATACGCGATTTGCAGTCCGGCGGGATTGATCCCTCCCATCACCGTGCAGACCCCGATCTTCTTCCCGCCATTTACTCTGGAAAAGGCGTCGGCCACGGCTGTAGCGTACCTCTCGTCCCGCATCATGATCAGCCGGATACCCTCTTCACCGAGGGTGTTGTTCACGCCGCAGACAGGAAAGGTCGACACCCAATCCACGCCCTCGGCTTTTAGAATTTGTGCCATAGCCTTTGCAGCAGAAATTTTCATCGTACTCCTCCTAATCGCCTCATGTGGTTCTATCAAGGTCACTGTAAAAACTTTTGCATATATCCAGCATAGCTGCCATATCATGTAGAGTTGCAGGTGCCGAATCGCCCGCATCCGCTCTTTCGAGTAAATCGCGCAGCATAACATTCCGCGGTTCGTGATGGGGGTTGGTGAACTTTTCGTCCGAACCATTTGACCATCGGATTGCTAATTCATGCATACGGTACTCGAGGTTTGCGTTTTCGGCGAACAACGTTATGTGAGCGCCATTATAGGGATTTTTGCAGAGGTATCCGCTCTCGACCAGACACAGAGTAGGCCCCGCCTTTAGAATCATAGTCGAGATATCCTCTACGCTACCCCTAGTCAATTCCCAGCTTGCACTTCCAGAAACGTACTCTGGTTCGAATCCCCAGAATCGCAAGAGGTCGATTACATGGGTGCCCACATTGATTAGTGCGCCGCCTCCCGCGATCTCTCTCTCCAGCACCCAGGGACATCCATTTGCGAGATAGCGGCTTTTGGGCCCTGCGAAGTAGCTGACTCCAATGCGGGCAATTCGCCCGAGGCGCTTCGAATCGATCAACTCCCGAAGGCGTATCATTGCGCTATCCCATCGCATCGGGAAAGCTGCTGCGTTGAATAGATTCTTTTTTTCGCAGCGATCAGCCAGTTCACGGACTACCCGAGGCTCTAAGCCTGCCGGTTTTTCCGCCAAAAAAGGAATTCCCGCATCGATAGTTCTAGAAATGAAAGCGGACATCTCCGTATGTTTTCCGAGTACAATTGCAAAGTCTATATCATGAGAGAGAAGAAGATCGAGGGATTCAACAGAAGTTGCGTGGTACCTTCTGGCTATCTTTGCGGATTGATCTCTATCCGGATCGAATAGAATAAGTTCATGACCGATCTCTCGAGCGGCGTCCAGATAAATTGGTGAGTGCCAATGGCTTGAGCCGATCACACCGATTTTCATTCCGAGTATTGTACTACACCGATGATCCAGTGAGAAGTCATGTCGAATCTCACCTAGATTTCGACGTTATGAAGCCGAAAAAATTGACACGATCGCCGATGCAAGATAACATGGATTGTACGGCCTGTTGAATGTTGATAGCTGAAGTTCGGAGGAAGCAAGATGAAGCTAAGTGTTATTCTGTTTTCACTAGTGATGATGCTGTTCCTTTCCTGTGCCGGAGAACCGCCTACGACTCCGGAAAAAGAGCCGGAGAAGGAGCCGGAAAAACCCGCAACCGTGGTTCCCGCTCCCGAAGATGAGCTGGCCAGGGCCAAGGAACTGAGAGACCTCATTCTGCAATACAATCTCGATAAAATCGCCGCTCAGGAGTTTGCCAGCGCGGAGAACCATTTTAAAGAGGGCGAGTCAGCCTACGGTAAGGACAACAGCGCTGCAAAGGCCTCTCTCGAAGATGCGATCGAGGGATACACAGCTGTAATCAAGGCTGGATACGGGGAGCTTAGCAAAAAGCTCAAGAATGATGTAGAGGCCATCAAGAAAGAGGCAGATGATCTGAAGGCTAATGTGGCTCTGCCTGAGGAATATAAAACTGCGGATGGTGCCTATAAAAAGGCATTGGATCGGGAAAAGGCCGAGGAGTACGAGCAGGCCCTGACCGGATACAGCTTGGCGATTTCTCTGTTTCGCAACGTGCGAGATCGGAGCTTAGAAAAGAAGCTTCGGGCGGAGAAGTCCCTCGAAGAGGCTAAAGCCGGAATCGCCGATGTCGAGGAGATGGCTAAAGAAATCGAAGACGAGGAAAAGCAGGGAGGTGCGCAATGAGTCAGGCAAAGAGATACACCCTCATCTGGGTTCTGTCCTTGTTTTTTGCTCTAATGATGATTCAGGCTGTGAGTGGCCAGGATCTGTTGCGGACCAATCCCAACTATATCAAGGCTCGGGATCTCCAGCTCAAATCTGAGCAGGCTTTGAAGAACGGTGAATACGACAAGGCCTACGAATACGCCGAAGAATCCAAAAGGCTCAGTGCCTTGGCCCTTGCCGAAGCGCAGGCTCGCCTATTGGCTCTCCGAGCCAATAGCTGGAAGTATCGTGCCGGCCGTCGGATAGAGTACGCCAAAGCTGTCGACGCCGATAAAAGCTTTCCGGATGAGTGGAAACGCGCCAGTGAGCTCTACGACAAGGCTCTGGATGCCTACAACGCAGAGAAGTACGAAGAAGCCATAGAAGGATTCCGTGCGGTGGTCTCTATTCTCGAGGTTGTCAAACCCGGCAAATAGCATCGCTTTATGATAAATCGAGCGGGCCTCTAGATAATTCTGTTTACGTTTTCTCCGCTGAGATAGGCTCTAACATTGTCGATTGAAGTCTGTTTGAGCCTCTGTCTCGATTCTAAGCTGGCCCAGGCAATATGGGGCGTGATGATGCAGTTCCTAGCTTTCAGGAGAGGATTGCTTTCCCTGATGGGTTCGGCTGAGACAACATCCACAGCGGCTCCGGCTATCTGACCTGCGTCAAGGGCTGCCGCGAGATCCTTCTCGTTGACTAATCCCCCTCGTGCGGCGTTGATCAGAAAGGCGCTTTTTTTCATTTTTGCTAGGCTTGCAGCGTTGACCATTTCCCTGTTTTCAGGTGTGAGGGTGCAGTTGAGGCTCACCGCATCAGCCTTGGAAAAGGCTTCGTCCAGTGATACCCAGGCGAAGGGAGAATACTCGGGTGGATCTGTTTGGCGAATATCGAAGGCAAGAACCTTCATACCAAAAGCATGGGCCAGCTCTCCCACTCGTCTGCCTATTCTTCCAAAGCCGATCACGCTCATGTTCTTGCCATCCAGCTCGATAGTCGGCTTTTTCCAAAAGGCAAAATCGATGCTCCTGGTCCACTCTCCCTCGAAAACCGCGTTGCTGTGCATTCCGACGTTGTGGCAGAGCTCGAGCAGGAGGGCAAAGACATACTGCGCCACCGAGTTGGTCCCATAAACGGGTACATTCGTGACAGCCACATTTCGGGTACGCGCCTCTTCGAGATCAACCATATCGTACCCAGTGGCCGTTACGCCGATATACTTAAGGCGAGGGAGTTCTCTTATCGTCTCAGCGTTTAAGGGGATCTTGTTTGTCAGAACGATGTCTGCATCCCGGCAGCGATCGAAAACTTGCTCGGGAGAGGACCTTTCGTACACGGCAAGCTCTCCCATCTCCGAAAGCTCGTCCCAGGGATTATCGCCGGGATTGATCGTGCAGCCATCGATCACGACGATTCGAAGTCTATCTTCTGATGCCATGGTTGCTTCTCCTATCGCGAGCGATTGATGAAGTCTCCGATGGCTTTGAGGTTTCGCACCGGCGCATCAAGGGGGACAGCGCACTCAGGACCCACGATGTCGATTCCTCCTTCGAGCGCCTCTTGACACTTCTTTTCGATGTCAGCAACCGTGCCCAGCCTCAAGAGTTCGGGGTTATTGATGCCCCCCATAAGTGAGAGACCTTCTCCGGCCAGCTCCCTTGCTTTTTTGGCTTCTCCCAGCTTCGTGTCCCAGTGAAAACAGGCCAATCCTGTTTCGGCGATCATGCCGATTCTATCCGAGGTATCGCCGCAGATATGAAGGATGCTGAGACAGGGTATCTTCTCCGCCAATTCGGCGTGAAGGTCTTTTAGAAACTCTCGATAGGCATCGGGACTGCAGAGATCCCGGGTAGCGTGGTCGGCGATCATCATGCAATCGGCTCCCGCCTCCAACTGGGCGCGAGCGTAGCTAATAGTGATGTGTTTCATCTTTTCGATGGACCTCTTTACCATGTCGGGATCGGTGATAGTGCTGATGAGCCAGGTTTCGATGCCAAAGGTATGGTATCCCAGAGTCCAGGGCCCAAAGACCTTGCCGCAGACCGCCGCGTCTTCTCCAAGCCGTTTTTTTAGCTGCCGGATCGACTCGATGGGTACCTGGGCCGCCTCGTGCTTTAGAAACCGATCCGGGATCTTGATGTCCTCATCGTTCTTCCAGATGGGCTTTGTGGCCTGGGGCATGATGGACTTTTCCCCCCAATCGACATTGCAGCCGATAGCAGCGGAATCATGGCACACCGAAAAGAGAGGCATGACAACATCGTAGCCAAAAACAGTATGTCCCGCCTCCGCTAGTAAAGTCATCTGATCGGCATTTAGATGGGCTTCGGGAAAGTAAACACCCAATTGGTCCATGAGCTCCATGGTGATAACGGAGGTAACCGAACCGCAGGCGGGAATCCTCGGTACCTCTCGCGTGAGGGCTTTTAAAAAAAGGGCGCGTGACATGGATAAATCCCCCGCACTGTTAAGGTATATAGGATAAAAAGCATATCGAAATTAGCGATTCCCGTAAACGCACCATCAAGAACCAAGAGCCATTTATCAAAGGCACAGTTTTGTTCAACTCGTCTCATGGTCGTTGATGCTCTGGGGATAATAGGTTAAATTGCCAGTGGATTTTCTCGTTCTGGCACTTTGGCGTGCGGAATCAGAGTTCTTGCGGTCAGAGAGACTACGATCAGAGCTCCAAGATACGTTATGACCTTTCTGCTCAGTGTCGCCTGTCTCTACCTCCTCATTCTGATCCTAATCGGGATTTTCCAGAATCAACTCATTTTCATGCCTCAAAGGGACCTGTCCCAAACCCCAGGGTCAGTCGGGCTCGCCTATCGGGATATCCGCTTTCGAGCCGAAGACGGCGTAGAGTTGGCAGCGTGGTTTGTGCCCGCTGCTGTCCAATCAGAGCGGGTGGTGCTGTTCTGCCATGGAAACGCCGGAAATATGTCCAACCGGCTGGATTCGATTTTGGTCTTCCACGGCTTGAATCTGAATGTCTTTCTCTTTGATTATCGCGGCTATGGGCAGAGCGAGGGACGGCCTTCGGAAGAGGGCATGTACCTCGATGCGGCGGGGGCTTGGCGGTATCTGACTCAGGAGGGGGAGCGATTTTTGCCGGAGAACATCGTTCTCTTTGGCAGATCCATTGGCGGATCTGTGGCCACCTGGCTGGCCCGGTCTCACCCTGTGGGCAATCTTATCATCGAATCTGCCTTCAGATCCGTTCCGGCTCTCGCCTTTAGATACCTGCCCTTTGTGCCATTTCGCCTCATCTTTCGGAACCGCTTCGACACCGAGGCCAACTTGCGCGCCATAAGCTGCCCGCTTTTAGTCATTCACAGCCGTGAGGATGAAATTGTGCCCTTCTCACACGGGCAGGCTCTCTACGAGGGCGCTCATCAACCCAAGACTTTACTCGAAATTTCCGGGCCCCACAACGGTGGATTTCTCAATGCTATCGAAATATACGAAGAGGGCCTTCGATCGTTTCTCAAGAATCCCTGAAGCGGAATATCGAGGGGACTCCGCGTCCTGTATCAGTTTTCAAGGAGTGATCCCTCGTTGTAGTATGGCTGCGAACGAGCCAAATCTGATTCGATTGAGCGAGGAGTACAAAATGAAGAACGCGATTCTGTCGTTGCTGATTACGGCGGCGGTTCTGACAGCCCTGACGGGATGCGAGTCGGTGGGCAATCTCGCTGACGCCATCAAAAAGCCGCGGGCCAAGGTCATCAAGGCGGAGATTGCCGACCTAAGCTTCGAATCTATTGCCTTTCTCTTCGATGTCAAAATCACGAATCCCAATCCCATCGGGATCAAGATGTATGGCTTTGACTATGAGTTTGTCATTGACGAGGCTACCTTCGTAAAAGGGGATTACGACAAGCCAATGGAAATCGAGGCCAAGGGCGAAAGCGTCATCCAGATACCTGTTGAGTTTCTGTTCAAAGACCTCATAGAGAGCATCGGGCATTTGGTAGACCGAAACGAAAGTCCCTATCAGCTTACCGTGGGATTCGTTTTCAAGCTTCCCATAATCGATAGGGTAAGAATCGCTGCAACCAAGAAGGGTACCCTCCCGATTGTCAAGCTTCCTCAGATAGCGGTACATTCGCTCCGCCTCGAGAGGCTGAGTCTCACGGGTGCGGATCTTGTTCTGGTACTCCGGATTGGGAATCCCAACACCTTTCTCTTTGCCTTCGAATCGATTCGATACGACTTCGCGATCAACGGAGCGAGATGGGCGTCCGGCAGAATGGAGGAAAAGGTGCAGGTCGCCGAGGGGAAAAACACCACGCTGGAGATACCCGTATCGCTTAATCTTCTCAACATGGGGCAGACCGTTTATCGGCTTCTGAGGGATGAGTCGGATTTGGAATACAAATTAGGGATAAGCCTCAACGTGGGAACATCGATTCCTGTCTTTCAAAGAGTTGATCTCTCCTTTGATCGATCGGGGGGAATTCGTCTCTCACGGTAGGAGTCAATGAAGATGGCAGACCCTGGCCGACGGCGTCTCTGCAATTCCGGCTCAATTTCTTGTTATTCTAACAAGCTTTTCTAGAATTGAGGTGAGCCGGAATTGCTAAAAGCTTGCTCTGCAAGCAGCTTGCTCTGCAAGCAGCTTGCTCTGCAAGCAGCTTGCAAAGCAAGCAGTTGGCATGCGTGAACAATTCATATGATAAGCTTTGGGTTGTAGGCGCAGCCAACGATAGGCAAGAGCTATGACGATCAGAGAAATTGAGGCCAAATCGATACTCCGCAAGCAGAAGAAGATAGACTCCTGGTTCGTTTGCCGATACGGAATGAATCTCTATCGAGGCTGCGCTCACAACTGCGTGTACTGTGATGGTCGGGCCGAGAAGTACAATGTCGAAGGCGAGTTCGGCGAGGAAGTGGCGGTGAAGGTGAATGCCCTCGAAGTGCTCGAGCGAGAGCTGGACCCGCGGCGCAGGCGAATTCCTCTTAAAAAGAGCTTCTACATGATCGGCGGCGGAGTGGGGGATAGCTATCAACCTGCAGAGGAGAAGCATCGATTGACCCGAAGGGTTCTTGCGATGATGTCCGAGAGGAGCCTTCCCGTTCACATGCTCACAAAGTCAACGCTTATCTCGAGAGATCTGGATCTTCTAAAGGAGATCAACCAAAAAAGCCGGGCCATTGTCAGTTTCAGTCTCTCCTCAGCCGACGACGAGACAAGCGCGATCTTTGAACCTGGAGTCCCACCGCCTTCGGAAAGGCTCGAGGCGATCGCTTGCTTCAAGGGCGAAGGCATTTCGTGCGGAGTCTATCTGATGCCCGTTATACCCTTTGTGACTGATAGCCCCGAGCTGATGGCGCAAACGGTGGGAAGGGCCGTTCGGGCCGGAGTGGATTTTATCGTATTCGGCGGTATGACTTTGAAACAGGGACGACAGCAGGACTACTTTCTGCGGGTTTTGAAAAGCAAGTTTCCGCACTTGGTTCCCAAGTACCGTCACCTCTACACGGGCAGAAAGTACGGAGAAGCCTCCCTTGGCTACTATCAGATCATTGAAAACCGCTTCAGGAATGCAATTCAGGGATCCGGTGTCGCCAAACGCCTTCCCCTGTCCCTGTTTCGGGATGTCATTGATATCGACGACCGCATCATTGTGATTCTCGAGCAGCTGCACTATCTGCTGCAGCATGAAGGAAAAAAACGCCATTCGGATCTGCAGCCTATGCCCTCTCACAGCTGAAGCAACCGATAGCCGACTCCGTTGGGCTTCTTCGTCAAGTCAGAGGTGTTGATACGGAAACAGAAGAACTGGTGCATGAGATACTCGAGACCGGTACCTCCACCCAATACGAAAAACTGCTGATCGGCTGACTGAACCCTCTCGAGCTCGAGCGTTGTCGGCTAGAATACCAGGCTCTCCAGCAAATTGCCGGCGTCTCTCTCGATCTCGCTCTTTTTTATGGCGGTCTCTGCCAGCTTTGCGGCAAGCTCTTCCTGGCTGATATCCGAAGCTGCTTCCACCTTGGTGACCCATTCCTTTTTGATGCTATCAACACCTCCCAGGGCACCTCCTATGGCGCCGCACATGGAAGCGATCGTATCGGCATCTCTGCCAAAGTTGGAAGCGTATTCGACACACTTCTCCAGGTCGCCCTCGGCCAGATAGAAGAGGGCAATGGTAAGCGGCACCGTCTCGCGGGAGTCGCATGTAATGGTGCGGAAAAAGGTCGTTGCCTCTTCGTAGATAGCTTTGCGGAAGGATTTGAACTCCTTCGTTTTGCTGGCCACAGCCAACATCTTCTCTATCGCTTCTGTAATTTCCGCGCCGCTCATTTTCAGGAGATAGAGGCTTGCAGCCTTTACAACGGAACTCACCGTGGCTTCGGGCTTAAAGGCTTCGGCCACCGCAGCAGCCACCGCAGCAGCGCCGTCCTGGCAGAATCCCACGTCGTGCACATGAATGAGGCTGGCGATGTTGTAGGCTTGGAGAGCTGCCTGCCGGGGATTGCAGGCATTCACGATTCCTATCGGTGCGATGCACATAGCCGAGCTGGAGCTTGGCATATTGCCGAGAGCCGCCATGCGAGGCGGCAGTCCACTGCGCTTTAGCTTGGCCGCCGTATGCAGCACGGAAGCAAAGAATTTGCCGACCTTTGAACCGAAGATGGCGCTCCATCTATCCAGCCAAACCTCCGCCCAATCGTCCAGAGTGGCGTATCCGTCGGTTCTGATCAGGGCTTCCGAGAGCAGGTGCTTGAGAATCGTGTCATCGGTGCCGACCCCTTCAAAATCGTCGACCCATCCGAACTCCTTCTCGATCTCCAGGTAGTTTTTGCCCTCTGTCGGCGTGCCCATGGCATCGCCGATAATGCCACCTAAAAGGCATCCCAACGCTTTCTTGAAAAGGGGTGTGTTTTTGGTCTTTTGCATGGGATCAATATTATCCTGATTATTTCTTTGTTGACAACCGTCTCGATACCAAATAGCCTAAACCTCAATCGATATTGAGGGGACATCTGAATGGATACGCTTTGGATAGGAAACGATCACGGCGGGTATGAATTGAAACTCGAGATCATCGATCATTTGAAAAAGAGGGGCATACCTGTCCACGACGTCGGATGCGATTCGACCGAAATTGTTCGGTATCCCTATTTTGCAGCTAAGGTGGCTGGAGCTATCTCCCGTGGGGAAATCTCCAGGGGCATCCTTGTATGCTCAACTGGAATAGGGGTCAGTATTATCGCCAACAAATACCGAGGAGTCCGAGCCTCTCACGTGACCAGTACCTATCAGGCCAAAATGACCCGGGCCCACAACGACTCGAACATCCTGTGTCTGGGCGGCAAAATCACAGGTCTCTTCGAGGCTCTCGATATGGTCGATGCCTGGCTGGATACAGAATACGAAGGGGGGCGGCACGACATCTCCCTCGGACTAATCGAGGAAGCTGAAAAGGAGAATATGGCCGAAGGACCGGGTTGGATCCCAAAAGGCGAAATGGAGTGAGAGTTCCCTCTCCCCTGTTTTAATCCGGCCTGGACTCGCTGACTCTAGACCTCAAATCACTCTCTCTTGAAAAGAACTCCCGCTCCAGTGCTGGAGTGACCGTGTCCTCTTTAACGCGACCGATAAAGCCGGCAAAGGATTCCACTTTGATCTGCCTCAACTCGAAGCCCTTTTCCTTGGTTGCGCTTGTCGCATCGCCGGCGTAGTGTCGGGGGTAATCTGCGTACCACCAGATTCCAGAGTAGGATCCGGCGAGATTCGAGAGCCGACCGAGGGCGCTTCCCGGCTTTTGCGCCAGCGCATCTGTGTCCACGAGGTCCTCGTAGTTCGCCAAGGTCACGCTTGTCTCGCATTCACAGGCATGGCCGTGCTCTTTTGTCTCCAACACTGCGTTCCATCTCTCCTGCTCTTTGTCGCTTAATCCCCTGTAGAGATAGATCGTATAGGGTTTTTGTTCGAAGAGACTGCACTGGGCCACGAACGGCAGCAAGTGGTTGTTGCCGCCATGACCGTTGTAGACAATGATCTTTCGAAAACCGTTTCGGCCGATCTCGTCCAGAATGCTTTGAAGCAGCCTGAGGAGCAGATCCGGTGGAATCGTAACGGTTCCGGCAAAACATCTGGCTTCGTAGATCTGGCCGAAGTAGAAGGGCGGAAAGACGACGGCCGGCTCCACTTCGGCAGCCATGCAGGCAATCCGGTGGGCGTTTAAAAAATCGGTGCCCAGAGGTAGATGATCCGCATGTCTCTCCACTACCCCCATAGGCAGAACACAGATCTCCGTTTTTTCCACGGCTTTCCTGAACTGCGGCTCGGTCAGTTGCTCCCATTGCATCTTCTAACCCCCTGTTTGCGTTTCTATCGCAGTTTACCGCCCCACCTCCAACGTGCCAAGTTTTGGCTTTTGGAAAAGGTTGGAGGTGATTTTGCAGGCTGTTGGTTGACCTCCCAACTTGACGCAACTATAGTTCCAGCCAGGAGTCATAGGAATGAAAAGCCCAGCCAAGAAGGCTATTGTAATCGGAATCGATGGCGCCAGTATGGAGATTGTTCTCAAAGAAGTCGAGTGGGGAAACATGCCCAATGTGGCAAGGCTCATCGAGCGTGGCGTACACAGGCCCATGCTCGGCGTTTTTCCGACCCTGACCCCTCCCGGCTGGACAGCCCTCTATACCGGATCCTGGCACGGAACCCATCAGGTGATGGATTTCAACATCAGGGCGCTAAAGAGACCACTCGGTGAAACCATCTGGGGGATCAATACGTCACTCTCCCAGTCGGAGTATCTTTGGAACACGGCTGAGCGGATCGGCAAGAAACCGATTCTTGTAAAGGTCGAGATGTCATGGCCTCCCACGATTAAAAAGGGCGTTCAGGTAGAGGGTACGGGACCCGGCGTTTCCAATCATCATCAGATATGCGGATACCATCTTTTTGTTGGCGGGAAATGGGCGGCAAGACCAATAGGCGGGCAGCGTGATCCCGAGTCTGTTGATCCTAGCACGCTTCAGGAAGGCAATCCCACCGATCCCATAGAGCTCAAGCCCGCTGAGCACAAGAGCTGGAAGAATCTTCCGGAGTCCAGACGAATACCGCTCGAAGCCGAGCTGACACTCAGGCCTCTGGCCCGGGGGCGGGACAACATGCTGCGAGGAAAGAGCGGGCAGCCCAAGACCCTTTACTGCCTCATCTTCGCTGCTGAAGCCAGTAAATCGGAAGGCCTCCACGAAGAGGGATACAATCGTGTCAGGATTTGCCGGAGCCGGGATGCTGGCAACGCTCTGTGCGATCTTGCCCAAGGTCAGTGGAGTGATTGGTGGCTGGATACCTTCGAAATTGATGGCGCCGTTGTGCAGGGCAGCGTGAGAATGAAACTGATCACCTTGTCGCCCGAGGCTGATATGTTCGAACTCTTCGTGCCTCAGATCTGGCCTGTTACCGGATACGCGACTCCGGCGAGTGTCGGCGAGGAGCTCTACGAAAAAGTAGGCCCCTTTTTGCAAAATCCGGGGCGTGATGCTCTGGGTCTTATCGATGACGACACTTACTTCGAGTCACTGGAGCACCACCACAATCGGTTGGCCGACGTGGCGCAGTACCTCACCTCTAATCGGGAGTGGGATATCCTCTTTACCGAGACTCACGCCTCGGACTACGGGGATCATTTTTTTATGGGACAGGCCGATGAAATCAGCGGAGCTGATGCCGGGACCATTGCGCGCTGTCGAAGAGGGCTTGAAAGAACCTACGGCTCCATCGATCGCTGGATCGGCAGAATCCTCGAGATAGCAAATGACGAAACGGTGGTCGTGATCGCTTCGGATCATGGGGGAACACCAAGCCAATATCAATCCATCGATATCAATTCTATTCTTGCAGAGGCAGGCCTACTCGCCTACACAAATGGTGAAATCGATTGGACGCGAACCAAAGCCGCCCATATCGGATTGATCCACATTTTTATCAATCTCGAGGGGCGAGAGCCCGACGGCATTGTTGCACCTTCTGAATACGAATCGGTTCAGAGGCAAATCATCGACGCTCTTTTATCTTACCGCGAGGCCCAAAGCGGCCGTTGCCCTTTTGTACTCGCTGTCACCCGCGAGTATGCGGAGGTACTCAATCTCTGGGGAGACCTCGTCGGTGACGTCGTGTTTGCTCTTTATCCCGCATTTGATGGCGCCCACGGACGCCAGCTTCCGGTAGGACAATTCGGGATAAGCGGTCAGCATTCGACTTTTATCATGGCCGGGGCAGGGGTTCGGAATGGGATAGCCCTAAAGAGGCAGGTCCGTGTTGTGGATGTTGCTCCGACCCTCTGTCATTTGCTCGGATGGCCAATGCCGCAAAATGTGGAGGGCGGAGTTGTCTATGAGGCTTTAGAGAATCCAGACTGGCATCTAAAGGCCCTCGAACGCTGATGGACAGGGATCTGGAGACTATTCCTCTTTGACAACCAGTTCGTTGATGATGTCGTAGTTGTCTCCAGCGTGGTGCTCGGCGATTCGAGTGACTTTGTCTATGCTCAGTTGAGAGTCGGCTGAACCGTGTATTCGTATGAACTTACGTCTCTTGATAAGTCCCTTGGCCTTTGCCTCCAGCATGATGTCGTGCGATTTAATCGAGCCGTCATCCTGGATGTCCCGCTGGATCATATTAATGACATCTGACATTTGACACCTCCCACATACTTTCGCCAATGGTGCTTCATTAAATTAATGAGGCAATCCCCCTCAAAGTCGTTTTATTGTAATTCGATCGTCTCTCAAATTCAAGTCCAACAAATGCTTTCTATCTACTGCTCCCTGTAGTTTTCTGCAGATTCCGTGGGCTTGAATCCCAAAGCCTTCGAAGGAGTCGGAAAAGTGACGCGCCAGGGCTTCGCCCCAGAGCTTGCTGCATCCATACAACCCCGTAGGCCGTGGCAGTACCTGGGTTCGGCCTTTCAGGCGATAAAGAGCGGAATCCTCATCTCGTCTGCGCTGAGACCGGCGTGAAAGCCAATAAAGTTGATGGGCTCTTTTTCCGGAGGATTGTAGAGCAGGGCACATGGAGAGATGGAGATGCCGATGTAGTCCCCCAGCCGGGATTTTGTTAGAGGCGAGAGCGGACCGGGGCCAAAGAGACGAAGCTGCTCGGCGGCGCGGTTGTCTATCAGCGTGAAGCTGGCTGATAGGGATGTTTCAAAGGCCTTTAGAAACTCCCGCTTTCTGCCGCGACGAACATGAAAGAGGGGCATGCGCAGATCTCCCGAAGGTGGGGTCTGAAGGGTCTCCAGAAGCGGACTGGATTCTTCGAGAACAATCTGGTTCTGTCTTGGTACGTTGATGTGGCCATGGTCCGAAGTCACGATAAGGCGGGTTTTGCCGTTTAAGTTTTTTTTGAGATCGAGCAGCCGTCGATCGAGAGAGTGTACAGCTTCACGAACCCGTTGATCGTTCCAACCATAGCGGTGATTGAGATGATCGATCTCTGCGATATAGAGATACGCATAGCTGGATTTGGAACTCTGATCAAAATAGCTGGCCAGTTTCTTAAATGCATCATCGATGCTTGCGAAGCCAATTGCCCCCGTTTCTGCTCTAGACCATCTGCTAAAGCTGCTATCGACGTATTCATTATAGACAAATGAGCAGCAGTATCGGTCAAAACGATCGATGAAGCTGGGAAGCGGAAAGACCTGGTCGGGTTGGATCCCTAGATGCTCGAGGGGTGCCTCATCTGATCTTCTCTGAAAGAGGAGGGGGATCGACGTGAATCCCAATTCGGGTAGATGGGTGAACCACCCGACAATCGAGTGGCGAGCGGGCCACTGCAGTGTGGCAAGTGAGGTTAGGACCGTGGCTGTCGTCGACGGAAAAATTGCGCGGAGTTCCTGTTCGAAGAATCTTACAAAAAACCCTGACGGGGCAAAAAAGTTTCTCTGGTTCATGCCGAATCCGTCGACAAGCACAAAGATGTAGTTCTCGGCCGGGCCGATCCGATGAGCAAGCTTGTCGGCATGTTTAGAAGCTTCAACCTGTTTTACGCCGCACAGCGAGGAAAGGGCGTGAAAGAGATCCATGCTTCCGGCCTGCTGGTCGTCCAGGGGATGGATAAGCATCCCGTCGCGAAACCAGACTTCGAGTTGGTTTTTCGTGTCAGCTAGATCTTTCAAGGCTGTCGTGATTTTCCAGATGTGACGACGAACGGGAGACGAGTCGGCCGATTGGGCGCATGCTCGTCTCCCGCTTCGGTTTCGATAATAAGCGAATAGCTGTTATGGAGCAGCTTCCTTGTGTATCTTGTTCGCCTCTTCTTCTAGCTCTTTAGCGGTTTGTTCGATATCGGCGCCGTCTAGGATCGCATTGAATGCGGCGCTTACCGCATCTCGTACCTCGTCGTAGCCGGAAAATGGGGGTTCCGCTTTAAGGGTCGCACTATTCAACAGCTCAAAGGCATCCTTGAACTTTGGATTTTTGGCGAAATAGCCCCCGAGGTTATTCGCTGTGGATTTTCGCACGGGAAAGTAGGTGGAGATCTCGACCCACTTTGCCTGCTGCTCGGGTTGGGTGAACCATTTTACGAAAAGCCAGGCTGCAAGCTGCTTTTCAGGTGTCGATTTGGGAATGCTCACCGAAGCACCATAGATGTCCAGCACCGGCTGGGCGGTGGTGTGGGGAATAGCCGCGACACTCCAGTTGAACTCGCCCTTCTCGCTCCCCTTCACTGCCCTGTCATAGTACGGAAGTCCCGATGTCGAGCCCATGGTGAAAAGCACGGTGCGGTTGGCAAAGTCCGTCTGGTCTCCGTAGCTTTCGGCGATCTTTTTGGCATAGCCGTCATCGTAGACCTTCTTCATAAATCTCATCGAGTCTTTGAACTGCTTTGTGTTGAAGTTATAACCCGAACCGTCCTTCTTCGCGATTTCGCCGCCACGGCTGATGATCATCGCATAAACGTTGGAAGCATCGGTTCGAATGGCGTAGCCGTATCTCCCACCACTGGTGGCCTTCTTCACCGCCTCGTAGAACTGGTCCCAATTCTCTGGGGCTTTGGCGAATCCGGTATCCTTCAGCCAGTCCGCGTTGTGGTAGAGGACTTCCAACGAGCGGTTGGGCGGAAATCCCAAGCGCATGCCGCCGAACTGTGAGCTAATATCCTGGTTGAGAAAGCCTTCAAAGTAATCGTTGATCTCGTCGCCTAGGCCCCACTTCTTATCCTTGACATAGGGCGTCATGTCGGCGAGGGCGCCGCTGACCTGGTAGGCCGCCGCTTGGTTCTGATAGGCCACAACGAGGTTTGGCAGAGCCCCTCCGGCGATGGCTGTTATCATCTTGTTGTAGACGTCGTCGTAGCCGCCCTGGTACTCTCCTTTAACAGTGATGCCCCACTCGTTGGTCTCGTTGAACTCCTTGATCATTTCTTGGAGTGCTTCCTCACGGTTTCCAGAGTGCTGAAACCAGTAGGTCACGACGGCTCCGCTGGGATCCACATCCTTCCCGATTCCCTTTGTTGTTCCGCTTTCACCGGTTGCACTCGCAAAGCCGAAACCGGCGAAAAGCACAAGGACCAGACTTACGAAAAGAATGATTCTTACAATTCTCATTCTCCTCTCCTTTCCTCTGTTTTTCTTCTTCTCGATTTATCTTTATGGGCATCACGGCCCAATTTGGCTATCTACTCTTTAAGTCCTGTATGTGTAATAGCTACTGTAATCTGCTTCTGCGCTACGAAGTATATGAGCATAATCGGCAAGAGGGCAATAACGGCTCCAGCCAGCCGGAGTTGTGTTTCCGGTCCGGCTTCGGTTACGAATTTCACGAGGCCTACCGAAATGGGGCGCCATCTCGGAGTCTGGGTTACGACCAAAGGCCACTGAAGAGAGTTCCACGAATAGAGGAACGTCAGGAATCCCAATGTAAAGAGCGGCGCCCTCGAAAGGGGTACGACGATACTCACCAGAATGCGCAGGTGGGAACATCCGTCCATGCGAGCCGATTCGATGAGGGCGTTGGGAATCTGGTTGAAGAACTGCCGCAGCAGAAAGATATGGAAGGCCCCGGCCATAAAAGGCACTGTAAGGGCTGGTAACCTGTCGACCCAATTGAGACCGGAGACAATGATGAAGTTAGGTATGAGAAGCACCGTTTCAGGTATCATGAGAGTAGCCAGCATGAGCGAAAAAATCAAGTTTCTGCCAATGAAGTAAAGCTTGGCAAAGGCATAGGCGGCCAGCGTCGAGGTAATATAGATTCCCGAGAGGGTCACAAGGCTTATGATTACGCTGTTGGCAAAGTAGCGTCCCAAAGATTCCCTCTCCCAGGCTATTCGGAAATTCTCCCATTGGGGAATCTTTGGCCAGAATTGGGGATCGAAGGGGAGGGCACTTACCCTTGTGACCGTTTCGGCATAGGTTTTCAGAGCGTTGGCGATCATGAACAGAAAGGGAAGCAATGCGATTGATGCACCTAGGACAAGCACAATGTAGAGAGAGCTTCTTCCGGCCGACCGTCTGAAACCGGATCGCAGAGCATAACGTTCTTCCGTACTAGTCGCCATAGTGAATCCGTTTCTCCAGGAGCCGGCGTTCTAGAAGAGTTAAACCGAGCACGATCACCAGAAGCAGGAGTGACATGGCAGCAGCGTAACCGAATCGAGATTTTCGAATAAAGGTGAAAAAGATGTAAACGCTCATCGGATCCGCTGCGCCGCGCACCGATGGATCTCTCAGCACATAAATGTGATTGAAGGCCTTGAAGGTGCCTATCACTCCGAGAAGTGTTAGAAAGTACGTCGTTGGTGAGAGCAGGGGCAGCGTTATGCGGAAGAAGCTTGTTACTTTGGTTGCTCCGTCCACCTCGGCAGCTTCGTAGAGCTGCTTCGGGATGTTCGAGAGACCATTGGCAAATATCAAGGCGTAGTATCCAACGAAGACCCAGTAGTTGAAAAACATGATCGAGACCAGAGCCAGACTCGGGCCATGAGCCCAGGTCTGCCAGTAGGCACCAACCGTAGTTGCCGCTTCGCCGGTTCCCCATCCGGCGATTAGCGTGAAGATACCCCGGGTCTCCCTGAGCCACTGCAGGGGGCGAGCGCCGAAGAGGAGCAGCATCTGGTTCGCGAAGGACTCGGGGCGTAGCGAGAAGAGGCGCTCGAAGACCGAAGCTGCCGCCACTGAGGGAACGATGTAGGGGAGGAGAAAGATGACCCGGAAGACCTGTTTTCCTTTGAACTTCTGATCTAGGAGCACGGCGAGGAGCAGTCCCAAGGCGATCTGAACAGGTACAGTCCCAAGAGAGTACCAGACCGTTACCTGTAGCGACTGAAACATGCGATCATCGCCGCGGTCCCAGAGCTGCGGGAGGGCGATTACGATGGCTACAATGCTGAGAAGCAGAAGCAATACGCCAGAACTCGGCAGCAAGAACGAAGCCCAGCGGGATCGGATCCGGCTTCGAGCCTTGATCAGCCTGAATCCAATATAGAGACCGGCTAAGCCAAGTACCACAACTGCAAGGTAGCTAAAGGTTCCAAAAGCCTCAGAGAAGTTCTCGAGCCCGAGAAACCTACCCTGCCTGATACGCCATTTATGCAAGCTGACAAAGAGAGTAAAGAAGACGGGAAACAGCCCGAACACTCCTATGATCACTGCGGAAGGAAGGATAAAAAGATAACCCTCGAGCGATTCGCGCAGACGCTTTTTTATGGATTTTTCGCCTGCTACGGCAGACGCTACGGTAGAGTTAAGAGTCCTTGTTGCCATTTAATCACTACAATAATAGTGCTGGTTTTCAGGAGTCAAGCCAGATGGCTCTTAAGAAACAAAAAATAACAACAGCGCCTTATCGCGAGTGAGGTCCCTTCGCCAGCTGCATATTCCTCACAAAATGTGTGATCAAATCTTTCATTCCCGATGTATCAATGGAGTAGATCAGTCCTATCACACCTCCGAGACATATTAGGCCGAGGAAAAAGAAAAAGATGTGACTGAAATACCGGTGGATGGAGAGAAGTAGGGACTTCACAAGTGGTGAAGCTCCAAATATAAACAGAATTGCGAGATTGGCCAGAGAAAAGATAAACCAAAATGCAGTGGCGCGCCGCTGATGTTCCAGATGTTCGATTTTTCCCATAACCCGGTCTGTGAAACCACTATGCCTGAGAGCCCCATCGATTTCTTCGGGATCTGATCCGGGAAACTCGATTGCTGTGAGTGCCTCATCCAGTGGGTAAAACGTCTTCTTTTCCAAGGCGTTTTTACGCCAGGCGTCAGGACGCCAGGCGTCGCTGATCCGAGCATTGTCACCCGAGGAATCTTCGTTTTCTGACGGAGGCTTATCTTGAAAGCGCACTGACCATTTCCTTGCTCAAATATGATTCATTGACCGCCAACTTTCTCTTTATGACGGCCTTTGCCCGGTGCACATGTGATTTGATCGTATTAATGGGAATGCCGGTCACATCCTCGATCTCCTGGTAGGTTAGCCCGTCGAAATAATGCATCTTCAGCACCAGGTTGTAGCGATCGGGCAACGTCATCAATACCCTTCGAAGCTCCTCCATCTCTTCGGCTCTTACAAGGCAGAAATCGGGAGTAGGGCGCTCATCTTGGAAATCGTTTTCTTCAATTTCGATTTCCAGGTACCGACGTTTCTGAATCCTGTATGCATTTATCGCCAGATTGAACGCCAGGCGGTAGAGCCAGCTCCCGAAAGATGCCTCGCCTTTAAACTTTCCCAGGTTTTTATACGCCTTGAGAAAGACCTCTTGAGCAAAATCTTCAGCGTCGTGGAGGTTGCGAAAGAATCGCATTCCCAGGTAGAAGATACGAGCCTGGTGGCGTTCTACTATCTCTCTGAATCCCTTGACCTCACCGTGGCGCACGCGGTTAATGAGGGTGTTGTCGGAGTGTTCCACTGCAATCTGTCATCCGCCTCGTCGGGCTATCACTAGGTAATAAACAATGATTCCCAGACCGGTCATCACCGGTATTATTCCACCCAGCAGTGAATCACTCAACCCACTCTGTGCAATGAAAAAAACCGTTAAACCGAATCCGATGAAAAAAGAGACGATGCCCAGAAGCAGGAGTTTTTCGTTGAAATTTCTTGGTCGCGTCCGTTCGCCCTTTTCGATAAGCAGCATCTGCTTCTGATGATCCCACAACATAAAGAAAAATGCCAGAACTCCGAAAACAATGACTCCGATCAAAGGTATCAGGGCGATCAAGACCTGTGCGCTTCCAATCATCGTGACACTCCTCTCCCGCTCTAACGCTTGAGACAACCGGTAGTAATAAAAGGTTGCAAGCATTAAAATATTGCACCGCCTGTCCTATCCCAATAGAATGGAATTGGAGGTGATCTATGAGCACAGACAAGGCACTGAGAGAGCATGTCCTCTATCTCCTAGATCCAGGGGGAGCGCATATTGGTTTCAGGCAGGCGATCGAAAATTTTCCATTCGAGCTTGCCGGAAAACGCGTACCGAATCTGGCCCATACAACCTGGTCACTGGTCTATCACCTGTGGTTTTGCCAGTGGGATATTCTCGATTTTTCAATCAATCCGAACTACGAATACCATAGCTATCCAACAGCCTATTGGCCTAAGGAAGACGCTCCTCCAGATGAGGAAAAATGGAATCAGACCATCGAATCCATCCATCGTGACCTCGAATCCATGAAAAGCTTGGTTGCAGACGAGAGCAACGACCTCTTTGAGCCCTTTGCCTGGGGAAACGGCCAGACCCTTCTCAGGGAGGCTCTGCTCGTGGCAGATCACAACTCCTATCATATCGGGCAGATCGTGGATATTCGTATGCTGCTCGGAGTTCCTGCTAAGGATTGACTATGAGATACGCCCTATTGCCACTCCTTCTCCTCTGTTGTTTCTGCTCGAGAACCCAGGAACGGTGGGAGGAGATGCCCCGCAAACTGGAAGATTCCGTTTGGGCCAGTTCAGAGTTTGAAGAGATCTTGGGAGGGCGGAGAATTCGCTATCCGGCATCGAATCTGTTTGACGGATCCGAGCAGACCTGCTGGGCCGAAGCAGCCCATGGGGATGGTATTGGTGAGTCGGTCACGTTCATCACTAACAGGCCGGTAGCGCAGATCACGCTGGTGAATGGCTTTGCCCGGCATGCCGATCTCTACAATCGTAATGGCCGTGTGAAACGTCTTGGAGTGTACCTCATTGCCGCTTTCACAGCTCCAGGGCTCGTCTCAGAAACGGATTACCACTTATACTTTGCTCGGTCTACGAAAGCCAAAGCTTCGATCACGTTGGAGGATACGCCTGAGCCGCAGACCTTTGATTTTCCGATGAGCTCCGAGGAACAGGAGAGTTTTCTCCAGGTCTCCCTCGAGCAATTTTTCGAGCAATATCCTGATTTCGCCGGGAAGATCGAAGAGGAGCTGGGCTACAAAAATGCGGAGGAGCTTTATGGGAGAAGGCTGGCTGCTTTTTTTCGGGATGTCAAAGAGGCTTTCTCGATTCTCTGTGTGAAAGTTGAGATCGAGGCGGTTTATAGAGGATCCGAGTTTCAGGAAACCTGCCTTACAGGTATAGAAGCTCAATTCGATTTTTAAGCCAAAGCCTCGGCGCACCGCCGTTTCGGCGGCGGTACGTCGCTACGACCGTGGCTGTGCCGGTGGTCTTTTACTTTGAATAGACACGGCATTCATCGGAGATCGGCCGATATCTCAGGTGGATCGCAAAAAAAACGCCCCGGGAATCGGGGCGTTTTTTCTTTCCTTAGGCTCGCTTAAGCCTTTTTAACGTCGATGGTCCTGGCCCTGGCCTGCTCGGTCTTGGGAATCTCCAGGGTGAGAAGTCCATTTTTGAAGTTGGCTTCGATCTTTTCCTTTTCGGCGTCTCTCGGGAGAACAAAGCTTCTGCAGAAAGAGGAGCTGCGTCTCTCTTTCATCAGGTAGCCATCCTTCTTCTCTTCTCTCTTCTCCTCTTTGACCGAGGAGATGGTCAGAAGGTTTTCCTCGACCTTGACTTCGATATCTTTTTCGGTCAGGCCGGGAAGCTCTGCCTCCAGAAGGTACCGTCCCTCTTCCTCTCGAACATCCACGGTTGGGGTCCTGCTCCATGGGGCATCGTCGAAGAAGTTATGAAAGAGATGATCCATATCGTCGAAAAGACTTAATCTGTGGGGTCTGTAAGTTACTAGGTTTCTCATTTTCAACCTCCCTGATTTCTTGTTGTTACACTTAATTAAATGCATAAAGTGTGCCAAAGTACCCCAGTCAGGTAACTACCTGTGATATAGAGAAATATTTGCTTTTTTTTTATATCGTGCACCCGGCGAGAAACTTGTAATGTATCAATATGACCCGCTGAGTCGTTTTGAGCCAAAAAAATGGATCGGGATAGAAGCTTATAGGCGGGAGAGCCAGTGGATAAGGGGCAGAAGTGGAGCAACGGCCACCGTCGTAAAAATCCAAAGACCAACTGCGAGGTTATCGTCAAGATTGAAGAGCTTGCACGCCACTACGGACCATATGGCTACAGGCATTGCAGACTGTATGAGAATAACCTTGAAGGCCAGCGGATTGTTGGTCAGGGAGTAGCCAAAAGGCAGACACATCAGGAAACCGATTGCCGGGGCGAGGAGAAACTTGATGGGAATCATGCCCAGATAGGTGCCGATTCGCTTCGCCATGGTGCGAATCTGCATTCCCAATCCAAAACTGATCGAATAGAGAATCACGGCGGCAAATACCAGAATTCGTCTGGGCAAATCGAGAAAGGATGGGAACTCCGTTCCCGTGAGTCCCAACACCAGCCCCAAGACCGTGGCCAAGATGGGCAGAATACTGATAGGATCGCTGAAATTCATTTTGATGGCCTGCAAAAGCCGGGTCTTCCGTCCCGGCGAGAATAGCCGGGCGGTTAGAAAAATAACAGAGAAGTAGTAAGGAATGCACAGAAGAGCGAAGATTTGGGAGATTACCAGAGCGTCACTGCCCAGATAGAGCAGACACAGAAATCCTCCCAGAGTCGTGCCGTTATTCGAAAGCATTGAGGCCACGGTGTAAGCTCCCATGGAGAAGCGGTCCAGTCTGTAGAGTCGTGCTACGAGCACTCCGCCTATTCCAGATACGGATAGGACAGCCAGAGCGATGAAAGGAATGCCCAGATTAAAGAGAAGCTGCTCGGCTTGGATATCCCAGTAGATGAGCAAAATGGTCGGTGTTTCTACGAGCATAACGGTCCATCGGGAAATGTTCCTACTGTAGCTCTGAACAACGGGACGGAGTTTTCTTGCGCCCCAGCCCAGAAGGAGAAAGCCATAGATCAGCGCAGAGAAGATTATGAACTCTTTCATGGTATTTCAGTGTCGCGAAAAGGCTCTATCGAGTTCCTTCAGAGCGCTGGAGATGCGCCTTTCGATGCCTTCGATCCAGGTCTCATCTTGTTTCAATCCGTCGGTGCCAGCACGAATCATCGCTCTAACCGGTTCCTCAGCGGGTCCACCGAGGTTGTCACGAATCTCGATAAAATGCTTCGGGCTCAAAGCGTTTTGGAATTGCTCCGGGGTCAATGAGATTTTGCGCCCAAGGATTTTCTCGCTCAGTTCCTCGAGTATTGAACCGTCCATCTCCTCAGGGGTTTTATGGTTTTCACGAAGCCAGTCCGTGGCTGCCGGGCTGATGCTGTGGCCAGAGCGGAAATCGATACCCCCATATCTCACAAGCGTGTCCGCAAGCTCCGTAGCCGTTGAAAAGTTGTTCCTGGCCAGTTCCACACCCCGCTCTCGGTCGATAGAGAGGCCTTCAATCCCTTCGGCAAGAACCGTAAAGACATTCCTGAGCCTCGTTGCAGCTTCTGTAACGTGATTCATCGCTTCGACGCGCACGTCTTTGGTGTCCTGTAAGTGCGTATTGTGAAGGTCCAGATAAACACTAAAGCATTTGCCCAGAATCGAGGCGAGATCTGATCGGGCTGCCTCGAGGAAACCGGGATTTCGTTTCTGGGG
>CAZLRN010000003.1:0-34382 GCA_964561715.1 uncultured Spirochaetales bacterium | reverse complement strand
TTTTATGTGAGGCATCCATCTATTATGGTTAGAATTTTATATGAGGCAACGGGCGATACGTTGGATTGAGAGCTACTGGCTGTCCTTCTTTTTTCTTCTTGGACTGTCCTCGACGAGCCCGAAAGGCATGACCTTAGAGGTGCCCTCCTCACCGTTCACCTCCTCGATGAGAACAACGGACTGAAACGGTATCATCAGGTGATTTGATTTCTCAAAGGTCCTTCTGATGTCATCCTCCGAAGGGTTGATGATGATCTTTTTTCCTTTGGGAAAGACGAGGTCCTTGATGGATACGAAATAGGGATGAGTGAGATCCAGGCTCTTTGCTGTGAGCTGAATCTCTTTCTCCTTCCACTTGAAGTGAACTCGATATAATACCACTCGAAGCAACTCCGAAGATATAAGTATGAGCGTATACGGGCAAAAGATACAAATTCTGCATCACAATGTCAATTCTCGCCAAAACACTAAACAAAGGTTCAGTAAAATTGGATTTATTGGGAGGAATTGTGTGCTATTTTTTCTTTCTTTGTTGACAAGAGTCTGCACCGAGGTATTATTTGAGCTGTCAGTGGGGAAAAGTGGGAAAAAGTGGTAAATTAGGCCATGGTTACTGGAGAATACAGATATTCCCTGGATGAAAAAGGGAGAATTATGATTCCCGCAAGGATTCGCAGCGAAATCACCGGAAACGTGTTGATTTTGACCCGAGGGATCGATACGTGTCTCTGGCTTTTCCCACCCGAGGAGTGGACGCAGATCTCCAGCAAGCTCCTCGAATCGTTCTCCATTTTCCAGAAGAAGGCCCGGCTGATTCATCGAAGGATTATTGCTCCAGCCCAGGAGGCGGAGATCGATCGCACCGGCAGAATTACCATACCCCCAACGTTGAGGGAGTACGCCGGATTGAACAAGGATTGCATCGTTATTGGGATGCTGAGACGACTGGAGATTTGGGACGAAGAGGTTTATCGTTCCTACTCCAGCGTCAATGAAGATGAGTTCCAGGAGGCTGCGGAGGAGATAGGAAACGAGCTGAAGATTCTTTGATCCAAGGAGCGTGTACCGTGTGCGGTGAGAGCGGAGCTGTCCATGTTCCCGTTCTTCTGGAAGAAGTGCTGCAATTCCTGCAGCCACGGGAGCAATCGGATGTCATGGTGGATGCCAATCTCGGAGAGGGGGGACACGCAGAGGCTTTTTTAAAAGCCTTTCCGAAACTTATTCTCCTTGGAGTCGAGGTGGATAAGGAGATCGCAGAAAGAGCCGCTAGGAGGTTAGCACCCTTCGGACAGCGATTTCGGCTCTTTCGATGCTGGTCCCAGGATTTTTTCGAGCGGTTCGATCAAAACTGGGAGGAGAAACCGGCTCGAATACTTTTTGACCTGGGGATCTCCCAGTTCCACTATGAGAGAGCCGGAAGGGGATTCTCCTTTAGGCGGGACGAGCCTTTGGATATGCGCCTCGATACAGGGCAGGGCAAAACCGCTCGCGACCTGGTCAACGCCCTCCCTGAAGCGGAACTGGCGGCAATCCTTCGAAGCTTCGGAGAAGAGCGTTATGCCGGGCGGATATCAGAGAGAATTGCCAAGGAGCGGCGGGTGAGAGCCATCGAAAGCTCTCAGAGATTGGCCCAGATCATCAGCGATGCGGTTCCCGCCCCTTACAGGCGGGGTCGGATTCATCCGGCAACGCGGAGCTTCCAGGCTCTGCGTATCGCTGTGAACAACGAGCTATCCGGCTTGCAGGTAGCTTTGGAAAGAGCCTTTTCGGTTCTCAAGGGAGAGGGACGGCTTGCAGTTATTTCCTTTCACTCGCTGGAGGATCGTATCGTAAAGCGGTACTTCCGAGAGAAAAATAAGTCGTGCAAGTGCCCTCCCGAATGGCCGATTTGTCAATGTGGGGGGAAGAGGGAATTGCGAACGCTGACAAAAAAGCCGATCAGGCCGACAGAAGAGGAAGTGGCGAGAAATCCGGCCAGTCGAAGTGCAAGGTTGAGGGTGGTCGAAAAGGTGGCCGATTAGAGAGGTTGCGGGTGAAAAAGATACTGATTCTGCTCTTGGTTGCCACTGTGCCCGTGCTCCTATCACTCGAGGTTTGGCAGGTCTTCCGCTACAGGAAGCTCAGTCGGGAAACTCTCGAACTGGAGGCTCAACAGAAGGATTGGCTGGAGAAGAACAAAAAAGTGCTGGCCAATATCTCGCTCTTCAGCTCACCGGAGCGGATCGAAAAGCTCTCTCGCGAAGCCCTTGGGCTGCAGATCCTCGAAGGTGACCGGGTCTTGACCATTGAAATTGGGGAAGAGTAGAGGTGCTGGAATTGGCTGAGTTTTCGGTGCGGGAGATCGTTGAAGCGACAAAGGGACGTTTGCAGATCGAACCATCTGTCCATCACCCCGTGCGATCTGTAAGCATCGACTCTCGGGAGGCCTCTCCGGATAGCCTCTTTGTTCCGCTATCCGGCACCCAGACAGACGGACATGAGTACATCGAGGAGGCGGCTCGAAGAGGCAGTACCTTATCGCTTTTGAGCAGGGAACGATGGCAGACCTCGGCGAGACACTATAAGGAGATGGGCGAAGAGAGGGGATTGGGATTCATCGTTGTTGAAAATACTCTTCGCGCCCTTCAGGATCTGGCATCGTATCATCTCGACCGATTCAGCGGGCTCATCCGAATCGGGATTACAGGAAGCAATGGCAAAACCACGACCAAGGAAATTGTCGGATCGATCCTGAGCCAGGTGGATAGCACTGTGATCAATGAGGGTAATCTCAATTCCGAAACGGGATTGCCCCTTTCGGCATTTAGAGTGAGCGCAGATCATCGTTATGCGGTCTTTGAAATGGCGATGAACCACAAAGGAGAAATGGAGGATCTTGCCCGAATTCTTCGTCCCGGCTACGCCATGATAACGAACATCGGCACCGCTCATATAGAGTTCATTGGCTCAAAGAATCGTATCGCCCGAGAAAAGAAAGAGATCTTCCACTTTTTTACTGGGAGTGAGACGGGATTCATCTTCGAGGACGAATCCTATTTCGACACCCTCGCGAAGGGCGTTCGAGGAGAAATCATCCCCTTTGGACCAAATAGCACAAAGGGATTCAGTGGAAGTAAGGACCTGGGGTTGGATGGAACAGCCATCGACTGGGAGGGGCTCCAGGTCCGCTTCCCTCTTTTCGGCCGTCATAATCTGCTCAATGCTCTCGGTGCGATAACGCTCGCCACGACACTGGGCGCTGACGCAAAGAGTGTCAAGATCGGTTTGGAGGAAACGAAACCTCTCTTTGGGCGTTCTCAGATCATCAGAAAAGGAATTACTATTATCCAGGACTGCTACAACGCCAATCCCGATTCTATGGAAATTGTGCTGGATTTTATCTCTTCATTGGTTTGGAGTGGACGGAAAGTCGTCGTGCTTGGCAGCATGCTCGAGCTTGGCGCAGAAAGCCCCCAAGCTCACATGCAGATAGTCCGCAAAGTCGGTTCGCTAGCCGTCGATATGTGCTTCCTCTTTGGAGCAGAGATGGAAGATGCCTTTGCCGAGGTAAAGCATCAAAAGGGCGATGTTTGGTTCTACTGGACCGATCGCTTCGACGTTCTTCTCACGGAGTTGACGGGCAGAGTCAGAAGCGGAGATCTCGTGCTGCTTAAGGGTTCGAGGGGAGTCCAGATGGAGAGGTTACTGGAGCCTCTTCTCAAGAACGCTGCTTAGGGGGAAGGCATGCTACTGAAGTATCTGTATCCGCTGGTCAAATACTTCACGGTTTTCAATATCTTTCAGTATATTACCTTTCGGGCTGCCTACGCCGCTATTACCGCCCTTCTGATTTCATTCATTCTCGGGCCCTGGCTCATCAAGAAACTCAAAGCCCGTGCCGCCCAACAGACTATTCGCGGAGATGGACCGCAAACACATCTCAGAAAAACCGGAACCCCTACCATGGGGGGCATTCTGATTGTGGTTTCGATCGTGATCTCCGCGCTTCTATGGCAAGATTTGGATAATCCCTATACCTGGATCCTTATTCTATCGGTCGTTGGTTTTTCGGTCATCGGGTTTGTGGATGATTATATCAAAATCGTAAAGAGAGACGCCGTGGGTCTCCGGGCGAGTTTTAAGTTCATAGGACAGATAGCTCTATCAACGATCATTGTTCTGATCCTGTATTCGATGAAAAACGAACACACCACTCTCCTCTATATACCCTTTCTAAAAACGGCTGTTTTGGATCTTTCCTACTTTTATATACCTCTTTCCATCGTGCTGCTGGTTGGTTACTCCAATGCCGTCAATTTCACAGATGGCCTGGACGGTTTGGCCAGCGGTCTTGTGATTTTCGTTGCGATAACCTTCGCGATTCTCTCCTATCTCACGGGTCGTGTGGACTGGACAGAGTATATCCAAATCCCATTTATCCAAGGCAGTGGAGAGATTTCGATCCTGAGCCTGGCTCTTGTCGGAGCGGCAGTCGGATTCCTTTGGTTTAATAGCCATCCGGCGGAGATCATGATGGGCGATACGGGAAGCCTTGCCCTTGGAGGGGTTTTGGGCGTAATCGCCTTGATCATCAAAAAAGAGATTCTGCTCATTATCGTGGGCGGGGTGTTTGTTTTGGAGATTCTATCGGTAATCATTCAGGTCGTTTCATTCAAGTTGACCGGAAAGAGGGTTTTTCGGATGGCGCCTCTACATCACCACTTCGAGCTTATCGGGTGGAATGAGAGCAAGGTTGTCGTTCGATTTTGGATTTTGGGAGGTCTCTTCGCCATTTTGAGCCTTTCAACGCTGAAAATTCAATAACCGCGGAGCAGGTTTTGGAAAGGATCGAAAAGAAATCTGGAGACTTTGTCCTTGTCGTTGTCATTGCACTTCTAGTGGGAATCGGCGTCTCCGTGCTCTATTCGGCTTCCTATGCGCACGCCGCAAAGCTGGGGAGAGATCCCTATCACTTCTTCTACAAGCAAATAATCTGGATAGGGCTGGGAGCTATAGCCGCCTTTGTCGCGTCTTGCACTCCCCTGGAGTTTTTCTGGCGTTCCGTTCCCGTCATTCTTCTGGCCAGTTTTGTGTTGCTGCTCCTCACCTTTCTGCCTCAACTTGGAGAGCCTATCCAGGGGGCGCGACGATGGATTTTCCTCTTCGGGCTATCCTTTCAACCGTCGGAGCTGGTCAAGGTGGCGCTTATCATATATCTGGCCAAAATACTAAGCAAAAAAGAGCAAAGCATTGATGATCCCTTTAAGAACCTCCTGCCGCCCCTGATCGTTGTGAGCATTTTTGTCGGATTGATCCTCGTGCAGAACGATTTTTCGACGGCCCTCTTCATCTTTTTTATAGCCCTTTTAGTTTTTTATGTCGCCAGAGTGAGAATGATCTACTTCTTTCTACTCGGTTTAATCATTATCCCTCTGGGAACGATACTTCTCTTCACCAAGGAACACAGGGTGGAGAGGATCATGTCTTACATAGATCCCACCATTGATCCCTCTGGGTCAGGCTTCCAGATCATTCAGGCGAAGCTCTCCCTGATGGAAGGCGGGCTATGGGGCAAAGGGCTTGGAATGGGCACGAAAAAACTGGGCGCGCTGCCCGAAGCCCATTCTGATTTCATCTTTGCTGTCATCGGAGAGGAGTGGGGATTCCTCGGCATCGTCTTCGTTCTCCTGCTCTTTCTCCTCTTTGCATACAGGGGATACTCTATTGCGTTGAAAAGCAGAGACTCCTTCGGCTACTATCTCGCTTTTGGCATCACTTCGATGATTCTGTTGCAGGCCATACTGAATATGGCTGTTGTAGCCGGGCTTGTGCCAGCGACGGGAATCCCGCTCCCCTTTTTCTCTTCCGGAGGATCTTCGCTTCTCATGAGTCTGTTTATGTCTGGACTTCTCATAAATGTCTCCCGAGGATTGGATGAGTCGAAGGGAGTCGCTCGTGTCTGAAGCATTATTTTTCGCGGAGCGAGAAACACCAAAAAAGAATCGAAGGAGCTTGGCGAACGGCATACTTTGGATCGTCATTGCCATTCTCATTCTCCTTGCGATCCTGGAATTGGTATTCACCCTCTTCATCAGCCCCGCGATGATCATTCGTCATATCCGGGTCGATTGTGATTTTGCGATTAGCGAAAGTGAGATGATGGCGCTGGCCGGCCTGGAACCAAAGGAGTACTTCTTTCGCATCGATGCGAAGTCCGTTTCTCGGAAGCTTGCCTCCTATCCAATCGTCCGAGAAGCCAGTGTGTCGAAGGTCTTTCCGGATACTCTGCGCATTGTACTTCGACAGCGCACCCCTCTCGCCCTGGCCTTTGGTACTCTTGAGGATAGGAGCGTTCCGGTTGCTCTGGATGCGGAGGGCATCGTATTTCAAATCGGAGAATCTGTCTCGAACTGGAATCTACCGGTTATTTCGGGACTCATTTTCAAACCGATAGTGGGATTGAAGCTTCCTCGAAAACTCTCTCCGTTCCTCAGGACTCTCTCGGAGATGAGGAGGGACGAGCCGCAGCTGTTCGATCTCATCTCCGAAATAAAAGTTGTCGCTGTCAATGAGATAGACTATGAATTGATATTTTATCCGGTTGGTTATGATGTCAGGGTGAATCTGGGAGACAGATTCGACGAAAGTCTGCTAAAATACACCTTCATGGTTCTTGATGTGCTCAAAAGGCAGGAAGTCTTCAATGAAATAAGAGAGCTAGACTTCCGAACCGGAGAGGTTGTCTACGAGATACCGAGTGAGGAGGGCTGATCTGTGCCGCAGGAAGACCTTATTGTAGGGTTAGATATAGGCACAACGAAGATCTGTGCGATCATCGGCCAGCTTGATGTACATGGCAAGCTGGAGATTATCGGCGTCGGCACAACCCGTTCGAAAGGGCTAAGGCGGGGGGTTGTGATCAATATCGAAGCGACGGTCAAGTGCATCCTCAACGCCATCGAAGCTGCGGAGCTCATGTCGGGTCGAGAGATACAGGGGGTGTTCACTGGTGTAGCTGGTAGCCATATCGAGGGCATCAACTCTCGCGGTGTGGTAGCCGTGACCGGCAAAGATCGAGAGATCAGCTCAGAAGACGTCGACCGAGTGATAGATGCCGGAAAAGCCATCGCATTTCCCATGGATCGAGAGGTGCTCCATGTCATACCCCAGGAGTTTATAGTTGACGACCAGAGAGGAGTGAAGAATCCTGTCGGCATGATGGGAGTGCGTCTCGAGGCCGAAGTCCATATTGTGACGGGCTCGGTATCCTCGGCGCAGAACATCGTGAAATGCGTCAACCGTGCGGGTTTCAAAGTCTACGATATGATACTTGAGCCACTCGCTTCGTCTCGGGCCGTGCTGACGACAGATGAACGCGAGCTAGGCACACTTTTGATCGATCTGGGAGGAGGAACAACCGATGTGCTTGTACACATCGACGGTTCCCCCTATTACACCGAGGTACTGCCTGTAGGCGGGGATCAGGTGACCAATGATCTCTCGATCGTGCTCAAGACCCCGATGGATTCCGCTGAGCGAATCAAGATCGAATCGGGATGCTGCTACGCGGACCTCCTCCAGGGAGACGAGGAGGTGAGAATCCCCGGAGTCGGGGGACGACCGCCATCGGTGAGATTTAAGAAGGATATCGTGAGGATCATCCAGCCGAGGATGAGCGAGATGCTTAGCATGGTCAAGGATCAGATCGAAAAGAAGGGCTATCTCAGGCTGTTGGGAGGCGGCGTCGTTCTGACAGGAGGCGCCTCGCTGGTGCCCGGGACTGTCGAGCTGGCCCAAGAGGTGTTTGATCTGCCGGCGCGGATCGGCTATCCGATGAAATTGGGCGGACTGGTGGAGGAGTATTACAATCCCATCTACTCCACCGGGATTGGTCTCGTTTTATACGGAGCGCAGAAAGGCGATGTGCCTGAGAATCTGCGTAAAACCAAAGGGCCCGAAAGGCTCACGGGTTTTATGTATAGGATGAAGAACTGGTTTAAAGAGTTTTTTTAGAATATTTCGAATCGCTAACTGAGTAATTCTATAGAGGGAGGGGATCATGAATATAGAATTAGTCGAAGACGGCTCGACAACTATAACGGCGATAAAGGTTATTGGTGTCGGCGGAGGAGGCAGCAACGCTGTTAACCGCATGATTGCCTCCGGATTGAAGAATGTCGAATTCATCGCAGTCAATACAGATCTGCAGGCGCTGAAGCTTTCACAAGCCGAGCTGAAGGTGCCTATCGGCACAAAGCTAACCCAGGGACTCGGCGCCGGAGGTGTACCCGAAATTGGTGAAAAGGCCGCTCTCGAAGACCGAGAGGGCATAGAAAACATTGTTGGCGGCTCTGATATGATTTTCATCACCGCCGGCATGGGGGGAGGAACCGGAACCGGGGCAGCTCCCATTCTCGCTCAGCTTGCCCGGGACCTGGATATCTTGACCGTCGCCGTGGTTACGAAGCCCTTTGATTTTGAGGGCAAGAAGAAAATGGCGATCGCCGAAGATGGTATCCAGAAGCTCAGAGAATCGGTAGACACCTTGATCGTCATACCCAATCAGTATCTGCTCAAAATAGTCGAAAAAAAGACGCCTATCAAAGAAGCCTTTTTTCTAGCGGATGATGTGCTACGCCAGGGTGTTCAAGGCATCTCCGATCTGATAACCGAAGCCGGAGAAATCAATATAGATTTTGCCGATGTACGCACCATTATGAAGGGCAAAGGTGATGCCCTAATGGGCATCGGAATTGGAACAGGCGACAATCGAGCCGTAGATGCAGCTACGAATGCCATAAACAATCCGCTTCTCGAAGATGCAAAGATCGAAGGGGCAAAGGGAATTCTTGTCAACGTGACGGGTGGCGACGATTTATCACTTTCGGAATTCGAAGAGGTATTGAGGATCATAACCGCCAATGCCGACAGGGACGCCATCGTGATCACCGGTCACACCATCGATAGCGCTATGGAGGAGCGGATCAAGGTGACTGTTATCGCCACGGGATTTCACACAGCGGCGAGGAGTGTTGAAACGCCCGTTGGTTCGGAGGGGCAGGGTGAGCTGATCTCCACAGAGGAGTGGATTCAAATGAGCAAGGGCATTCGAAAAAAGACTGAAAACAACTACCTGATGGGAAGAAACTCCCGGGAGGCCGATCTCTGCGTACCCACAGTTTTGCGAGAAAAGGACAAGAGGGTTGTGGGACAGGGGGACACGTAGAGCGATCTCGAACAAGCCTGATCTTTTATGTATGACAAACGCGAAATAAAAAGGATACTCCAAGGATTTGAGGATTATCTGAATGTGGAGCTTCGACTCTCTTCGCAGACGGTCAGAACCTATCTCGCGGATTTGAGGGTCTTCATCGATTTTCTGAAGGATAAAAAAAAAGGCATCGGCGAGGTAGAGAGCTCTGAGCTGATCGAATTCTTTGTCTGGCGTCAGCTTAAAGGAGTGACCCAGAGAACCCTGGCAAAAGCGCTGAGCGCCATTCGATCGTTTTTCCGATACCTTTTGCTCGAAAAAATCATCGAATCGAATCCCGCCGAGCTCATTGAGAGCCCAAGGATTCCCAGAAAAATCCCAAGGGTGTTTTCGCAGGGAGAGGTTGACCAGTTTCTTGCTTCCATAGACACCTCGACGGCGTTGGGTCTGAGAGACCGCGCTCTCTTTGAGCTGATCTACTCTTGCGGGCTTCGAGTTTCGGAAGCGGTGGAGTTGTCTCTGGGTTCTCTGTTTCTCAGCGATAAAGCTCTGCATGTTACCGGAAAAGGGAGTAAGGATCGCTACACCCCCTTGGGCGAAGTTGCCGAGTACTGGTTGAGGCGCTACCTCGCTGAGGCAAGACCCAGTCTGACCAGTGCAGGGCGGGATGACCATCTGTTTTTAAGCCGCCGTGGGAAAAAGCTGTCCCGAAAAGGCATGTGGAAGCGATTTAACCAGATCCTCGGCAGAGCGGGACTGCAGGGAAAAATTCATACCCTGCGTCATTCCTTTGCCACCCATCTTCTTGCCGGAGGTGCGGATCTGAGATCGGTTCAGGAATTGCTGGGACACGCCGACATAGGCACAACCCAGATATATACCCATGTGGGCCAGAAGGAGCTCCAATCCTATCATGACAGATTTCATCCGCGATCCTAAATGCAGGAGCCCGGTTTATGCATTTATTGTCTAGAGGGGCATATTGTACCAACCTCATTTCAATGCTTATTGCAGTGAGCCTCTCGATTCTCTCCTGTGAGAGAAAGACGGATATGTCTACATTAGAGATCCTCGCCTCTATGGATCAACCCGAATATCAGGGAAAACCTGTGTCACCGGAAACTGTTGAAGAGATAAGGAAGATTCTCTCCCGCTATCAGAGCGATGTGCAGGACAGGATTGCCGAGGCGGAACAGATAGGTGTTCTCTACAAGAACGTCGCCATGAAATACCTTGAGATTGACGGCCTCATGCAAACGATAGCCGAGAAAAGCCTGAGCCAAAGCACAGGAAAGCCTTCCTTCTTCGATGTGGAGGGGCGAAACAGCGAGGATATTTCGACAAGCCTTTTCCGCGAGGCACTTGCGCTGGGCTATATCGACAAGGGAATCTACGGTGAGGCGTTGAGGTATCTGGAGAAGGCTATCGAGATTTATCCGGATAATGAGATTTTGCACTATTACTCCGGTCTGTGCGCAGCGAAAATGGGAAAAGCGATGATCCGGGATGAGAAAAAAAGGGCATCCTGGTTCGAGCTCGCCGAACGGTACTACAAACGAGCCATCGAGATCTATCCCGGCTACTCGGATGCTCTTTATGGCCTTTCCATTCTCCTCGTCTACGAGATGGGCAGGCCATCCGAAGCCGAGCCTCTGCTCACAAGGCTGTTGAAGATCGAAAGCCAAAATACGGATGCTCTTTTTCTGCTGGCGAATGTATACTATCGGACCGGCCGGTACGACGAGGCCATTCAGCAGTACGAGATGATCGAGAGGATTTCGAAGATTCCGGAGCGAGTAGAAAAAGCCATAGAAAACAAGAAGCGTATTATGGATGAGAGGTATGGAGAGTAGCGGATTGTCCAATTCAAATAGTGGGAAATGGTCATTGGAGCATTACCTGGCCCTCTCCCGGATCTCTTTCCTGAGGCCATCCGAAAAGAGATTGCTCCTCGATACGTTTCCCGAACCGGGGAGATTGTTTGCGCTGACGAAAGATCAACTCTCCTCTCTAGTCGGCAGAAGGTTCCTTCGAGCCACCTGGGAGCCGACTCGTTTTTTGCAGGAAGTGGGGCAAGATAGCGAGATTCTGGATAGAGGCGTGATCAAAGCCCTGCCATTGTATGATGAGGGGTACCCTCCGCAATTGCGTGAACTCGACGATGCTCCCATTCTTCTCTATTATAGGGGCTGTCTGCCCGACCCAACGAAGCCTCTGGTTGCGGTTATCGGTACCAGACGCCCGACTGGCGCGGGGCGTGATGCGGCGTGCCGGCTGGGCGCCGAGTTGTCTTCTGCGGGTTTGGGCGTGGTTTCGGGGCTGGCTCGGGGAATAGATGCAGAGGCTCATCGTGGTTGCCTGATGGGCGGCGCCCCTGCAATCGCAGTCCTGGCGAACGGTCTCAATACGGTCTATCCTAAATCCAGCGTGGGACTTGCACGCGAGATATTGCAGAGGGGGGGAGCGCTGATCAGTGAATACCCACCCGGGACGCCGCCCCGCAAGTTCCAGTTCCCAGCGCGCAATCGGATTATTAGCGGCCTCTGTCGTGCTGTTGTAGTGATCCAGGCACCCGAGCGTTCTGGCGCTCTGATCACGGCTGATTTCGCTCTGAGTCAGGGAAGGGATCTCTTTGTGCACCGTGTTGGTGTGGCAGGTCCGGCGAGTGGGGGATCTGCGGCTCTGGCAGAGGATGGCGCCGAAGTAATTTCGGGGGGTAAAGAGATTCTGCGTAGCTGGGGATGGGTTCCGCCGCCGGCGATGGACAGCGACATCTCTATGTTGGGCAAAGCCTCCTCCGAGGTGAGCGGCAGACAGCTGGCCGAGCTCTTCGAAAGGGAGCTGACTGCTTGGAAGGCTCTTTCGGGGACCCGGGGCCAAGAGCCTGGGGGGAACAGGCCGTGATCGAGCAGTTTTTGCAGTATCTGAAGAGCGTCAGGAATCTTTCGAAAAATACACTCAAAGCCTATGCACGGGATCTCGGATTGTTGCGTCGGTTTCTCGACCGGGAGGGATTCGATGAAAATGAGGCGGATTTCCTTCGCCCCTTTATCGGCTCCCTTTCACGAAAGGGTCTCTCCTCCAGTACGATCAATCGGATTCTTTCCTCTGTAAGGGGGTATTATAGATTCAAGCACCGCTTTGGACACGCCAAGAGCAATCCGACAGCCAATGCGCGGGGCGTAAAATTGACCAGGAAGCTGCCCAATTTCCTGTTCGAGGAAGAAACAGAGCAGCTTCTGAGTTCTTCGCAGGAGGGATTCTGGGACATTAGAGATAGAGCTGTCTTGGAGTTTCTCTACTCGACGGGATGCCGCATATCCGAAGCCGTCGCTCTGGATTTGCAGGATGTCGACTTGAAGAGCCGCACCGTGACGGTTTTGGGCAAGGGCAACAGAGAACGGAACGTATTTCTGGGAAAAGCGGCAGCAAGGGTCTTGAAGGAGTATCTATCCAAGAGAACATACCATGTGCCGGCCGAGCTTCGAGGCTCTGCCCTGTTCATCAATCGACGAGGCGGCCGGCTCACAGACCGGGGAGTCAGATACATCCTTCAAAAACATCTGAGGAGGCTGAGATTCGACAGAAAGGTCACACCCCATACTCTCCGACACTCCTTTGCGACGCATATACTAAACCGAGGCGCCGACATCCGCGTCGTGCAGGAGCTCTTGGGGCATGCCAGTCTTTCCACAACTCAGGTTTACACACATGTGGGGTTGGACAGGCTGAAGGAGATTTATCGCGATGCTCATCCTCATGGTAAAAGATAGTCTCATGGAAAGAGAAGCGCTTTTTGGATTGAGGAGGACAGTGAAGAGGTAACGATATGAAGCAAGAGTTTAAAGGCACGACGGTTATTGCTGTCCGGCGGGACGGTCAAGTAGCCATGGCCGGCGACGGCCAGGTAACCATGGGCGATACCGTAATGAAGGCAAAGACGAGGAAAGTCCGTAAAATTTTCGATGGGCAAATTCTAGTTGGATTCGCTGGAGCAGCGGCCGATGCCTTCACTCTTTTCGAGAGATTCGAGGACAAAGTCCGGGAATTCGGAGGCGATTTGACTCGTGCGTCAGTGGAGCTGGCCAAAGACTGGCGGACGGATAGGGCGCTGAGGCGATTGGAAGCGCTCCTTCTGGTCGGGAATCGGGAGAAAACCCTTCTCATATCCGGAACTGGGGATGTGATCGAACCTGATGAGGGCGTCATTGCAATTGGTTCGGGAGGAAATTACGCCTATGCGGCGGCTCTGGCCTATATGGAGGGATCTGAGCTTTCAGCCCGGGAGATTGCCGAGCGATCTTTGCTAATCGCGTCCAAGATTTGTATCTTTACTAACAGTGAAATTATGGTAGAGGAGCTTAGTAAATGATTGATCTGGATAAGCTGACCCCTCGTGAGATTGTCAGAGAGCTAGACAAGTACATCATCGGTCAGTCGAAAGCAAAAAAAGCGGTCGCCATCGCTCTGCGAAACCGTATGAGACGGCAAAAACTTCCGGAGGAGTTGCGAGACGAAGTGGCACCAAAGAACATCATTATGATAGGACCGACAGGGGTTGGGAAAACAGAGATTGCCCGTCGGCTCTCCAGGCTCTGCGGTGCGCCATTTTTAAAGGTTGAAGCCACTAAATACACCGAAGTCGGATACGTTGGCAGAGATGTAGAGTCCATGGTCAGGGATCTGATGTCCGTCGGCCTCTCAATGGTCAAGCAGGAATTACAGGAGGGTGTCAAAGAGGAGGCGGAGCGTCGGACGGAAGAGGGGTTGCTGGATCTTCTCCTTCCGGGGATCAAGAGAGAATCCGGCGTGGCACAGCCCGGCGGATCGCCGCCCGGCGGATCGCCGCCCGATGAAACTGCGATCCTGACCCCCGGTTTTCTCACGGAGGCGAGTGCTGGGTTTTCCGAAGAGGGGAGCACGCCAGAAGCCAAACCGGCTGATTCGAAAGCCGGTGCCCCGACGGCCGGCGCCCCCAGTGAGCGGCCGAGCTCGGCCAGCGCCCCGGGAAGCAAGACGAGAGAAAAATTCCGGCAAATGCTTCGAGAAGGCCTTTTGGAGGACCGCAGAGTGGAGGCGGATGTCACCCAAAAGGCCTTTCCCTCTATGCAAGTGTTCTCTGGAACCAACTTCGAAGAGCTGGATATTAATCTGGGCAATTTGACAAATCTCTTCGGCAATAAAAAAAAGCGTAAGAGTGTTACGGTCAAGCAGGCCAGAGAGCTTCTGCTGGCAGAGGAGATGGATAAGCTTGTCGACATGGATCGAGTCGTGGAGATGGCCAAACAGAGGGTCGAAGAGATGGGCATTATCTTCCTCGATGAGATTGATAAGATAGCCTCAAAGGACAACCGCTACGGTGTGGATGTATCCAGGGAAGGAGTCCAGAGAGATATACTGCCTATCGTCGAAGGCTCGAAGGTTCATACGCGTCATGGGATGATTGACACCTCCCACATTCTCTTTATTGCGGCTGGAGCTTTCCACATGAGCAAGCCATCGGATCTGATACCTGAGCTGCAGGGCCGATTTCCCTTGAGAGTTGAGCTCCAGGCTTTGACAAAGGATGATTTCAAGGAAATCTTGATGCTGCCCAAGAATGCGCTGATTACCCAGTACACGGAGCTGATCAAAACAGAGGATGTTAAGCTTCTGTTCGATGAGGATGCCATCGACCGGATTTCCGAAATCGCTACGGAGGTCAATTCGAAGAGTGAGAATATAGGGGCGAGACGTCTCCACACAATCATGGAGTGTCTTTTGGAGGAGGTATCCTTCTCAGCGCCGGAGATTGCCGGCCAGGAGATCAGAATCACCAGGGAGTATGTGGACGAGAGGTTGGCCAACATCGTTGAAGATCGAGATCTGACGAGATTCATCCTCTAGGACAGCTAATATTGGGCTGAGAAAAGGCCGAAAATGGACTAGAGACGAGCGACAACTGGCTATAACGGGAGAGAGACATGTTTTTCGGCGGAAGCTTTGGTAAAAACCTCGATATTCTCAAACGTACGATGGATGTATCGCTCTTGCGGAGGGACGTGATAGCTGACAACATCGCCAACTCTGACACCCCTCACTTCAAGAGGAGCGTCATTAACTTCGAGTCTCAATTGAAGAGAGCGTTGGCATCAGAAAAGGTGAAACCCTTTCCCAATCTCATGACCCATCCAAAGCACATTGCTTTTCACAGACCTATGGACTATCGGGATGTCAAGCCTGTCCGATTCTGGGACTATCTTACGACATCAAAAAACAACGGTAACAATGTAGATATAGAGCAGGAGACGATGGACCTCTTACAGAATCAGCTGCTCTATCAAACCATGGCTCAGGTTGTAACAGGCGAATTCAACCGGGTGAATCTGGTTTTGCGCTAGAAGTTAGGAGGAAACGGTGGGACTTTTTTCTAACATCAACATCGCCGCCTCAGGGCTGACTGCACAGCGAACCCGTCTCGATGTGATTGCAAACAACATCGCCAACGTCAATACAACCAGAACCACGGAGGGCGGTCCTTTCCGGCGAAGCCGTGTCGTTTTCAGGCCTCGAGTATCTCAACCTTACTGGCGGGGCCCATTCCTGCCGCCCTATCTGGATAACGGCATCGGCAGAGGCGTGCGAATCGTCAGCATAGACAAAGATTATGATTCGAAACCAAGGCTCGTTTACGATCCCACTCATCCGGATGCCATAAAGAGCGGGCCCCGCAAGGGATACGTAGAGTTCCCAAATGTGAACGTGGTAAACGAAATGGTAGATATGATCTCAGCCTCTCGATCTTATGAGGCTAATGTGGCTATCATCAACGGCTCGAAGAGCATGTTCCTGAAAGCTCTCGAGATTGGGAGGTAGTAGTGTTGTTTATATCTTCTGTTAAGGACGTCGGAGCTTTGCCGCCGCTAACGGTGAGCACCCTTTCGCCCCCGAGTAGGTACCTTTCCTCTAGCGAAGCGAGCGGCCACATTGTCCGTCTAGTCCGCTCTGATGCCAGGCACTTATCCGGGAGTCTCGAAGAGATTACGGCAGTCGAAGAGACGCCCGAAGCGGGGTTCGGAATGCTATTGGCACGAGCTTTCGAAGGAGTCAACGACAAGCAGAAAATCGCTTCGCAGCTTGGTCGGCAAATGATAACGGATCCAGGCTCGGTAAATGTTCATGATATAACGATCGCCATGGCCGAGGCCAATCTCTCGCTTTCGATGACCAAGGCCATTGTCGATCGGGCTTTGAGAGCCTATAGGGAGATTATTAGCACGCGATAGACTTACGCAGGATAAACTGGAGTTACCGAAGGTAACTCCTAAGGTTAATTCCTAAGGAATTAACACGCCAGCGTTCTTCAATTGGGAGGGGAAATGAACGAATGGTTGAGTAGACTGGTTAATCAGATAAAGGAGCTTTGGGGAAAATGGTCACCCACGCAGAAGATCATTCTTTTCTCTGTAGTCGGGAT
The DNA here is from genome assembly GCA_964561715.1 of uncultured Spirochaetales bacterium. Classification (GTDB taxonomy): domain Bacteria; phylum Spirochaetota; class Spirochaetia; order SZUA-6; family CAZLRN01; genus CAZLRN01. The sequence goes on along the minus strand of CAZLRN010000003.1, from coordinate 17,736 downwards.
TTCAGTTCTGGCCATAGTCCTTCTGGCAATTTTTAGCTCTCGCCCCACTGCGATACCTCTTCTGGGCACTCCCATCAAGGATGAGCAGCTCATGGACCGTATTGTGCTCAAGCTAGACGAAGAGATTCCAGGAGAGTACCAGATCAGAGCCGATGGAATGATTCTCGTTACCGATGACCAGATAGCCAAACGGGTTCGATCTATCTTGATCAGAGAGGATCTTATCCCCACTGAGACTGACCCATGGGAGATATTCGACATCGATCGATGGACCCTCACCGATTTCGAGCGAAAGATCAACCTGAGGCGAGCTATCACGAAGAACCTCGAGCAGCACATTTTGGCTCTCGATGATATCGATGCTGTACAGGTCATAATCGATCTACCGGAGGATACCTTATTCACCGAAGATCAGAAGCCTTACACTGCATCGATACAGCTGACGCCGAAACCCGGTTCCGATATCGCATCGAATCGAAAAAAGATTGAGGGAATTCAGAAGCTCGTAAAGTTTGCCATAGCAGGACTGCAGGATGACAATATCGTTATAACCGACCAGTTTGGCCTGCAGCTCAACGATTTCGAAGGCCTGGAAGACATGGACAGGCTCGAGATGGCTAAGCGGGAATTGAAACAGAAGGCAGAGCTAGAGCGGGCTTACAAGCGAGAAGTCCTTGTCGCCTTGGAAGAGTTCTACACTGCTGATCGAATCGAGATCCTCAAGCTCGAGATAGACCTGGATATGAGCCGTGAGAAAAGCCAAACAAAGGAGTATTTCCCAATCACGATCAGAAAGGACAATCCCCGGACCCCCTTTGACGAATCGGAGGTTGTAGCTTCGACCACGCTTTCGTCCGAAGAAAAGGATCGAGAGTGGGAGGGCACCGGCATCAACCCCGAGGGCCCGCCGGGTCAGGAGGGTCAGACTCCACCTGACTACAAGGATCTGTCAAACTTTGTCGGACACCTCAAGGAATCGTCGAACATTAAAAACGAGGCGATCAATGAGAAAAACACGGAGAGGGAGGAGCGCCCCTGGGCTATCAAGAGGATCAGCGTTGGTATCGCCATTGACGGCATATGGCGTTGGAAGTATGATGAAAAGGGCAATGTGATGTTCCTTCTGGACGGGAGCATAGATAGGGAGTACATTCCAGTCTCCCCGGAGGAGCTCGCGACTGTCGCGGCGCTGGTAAAAGATGCTATAGGATTTAGCCAGGAACGAGGCGATTCGGTGACGGTCCGGCATCTTCAGAAGGATCGAAGGGAGCAATTCAAAGCGGAAGACGACGGTTTCCGCCGGGCGAAACAGATCCGACAGGCCGTTTTCTGGATTCTCCTCGGAATTGTCGCTATACTTATCATTGCGATCGTTCTCAGGATGTTGACAAAGTACCTCGAAAGGAAGCGACGCGAGAAGGAAGAGGAATTGGCCAGGCAGCACGCTGCAATGCGTGAGGCGGCGCTCAGAAGCGCCGAAGAGGCGGGAATGGAAGTCGAAATGTCCATCGAGGAACGAGCACGGACCGAAATGCAGGAAAATGCCGTTAATATGGCCAGGGAGCATCCCGAAGATGTGGCTCAGCTTATTAGAACCTGGTTGATGGAGGAGTAAGCTATGGCAAAAGCCGGAGCAGGATCAGCTAATGCGGCTGCGGTTGCGACCACGCCAACCACAGCGAAGAGGTCCGGGGGCAGTAGCACGAGAAGGCAGCTTACCGGTAGACAGAAAGCCGCAATTTTCCTCGTTACCCTCGGAGCCGAGATATCTGCGGAGATCTTTAAGCACCTGCGTGAGGATGAGATAGAGCAGCTGACCTTCGAGATAGCGAGACTTGAGAGTATTGAACCGGCAGACCGGGATCAGGTGTTGATGGAGTTCCAGGAGTTGATGATGGCTCAGGATTTCATCTCTACAGGTGGAATTGACTATGCCAGAGAGCTGCTGGAAAAATCCTTGGGACCTCAGAAAGCCGTCGATATTATCAATCGACTGACAAGCTCATTGCAGGTCAGGCCCTTTGATTTCATCAGAAGAACCGATCCGGCCCATCTTATGAACTTTATTCAGCAGGAGCATCCCCAAACGATCGCTCTCATTCTAGCCTATCTGGAACCTCAGAAGGCTTCGGTCATACTGGGCAGCCTGCCTCACGAGATACAGTCAGATGTCGCCAAGCGAATAGCTACAATGGACCGAACCTCACCTGAGATTCTTCGCGAAGTGGAGCGGGTGCTGGAGAAAAAGCTCTCTACCCTCTCCTCCGAGGACTATACGGCTGCAGGAGGAGTCGAGAGCATCGTCGATATACTTAACCTGGTTGATCGATCAACAGAAAAAACCATTATCGAATCTCTCGAAGAGGATGATCCGGAGCTGGCAGAAGAGATCAAGAAGAGAATGTTCGTATTCGAAGATATAGTTCTTCTCGACGATCGAGCCATTCAGAAGGTTTTGAGAGAGGTTGATACAGCAGAGCTCGCAAAGGCACTCAAGGCCGTGGATTCAGAGGTACAGGACAAGATTTATAGAAACATGTCAAAGAGAGCTGCCACTCTCCTCAAAGAAGACATGGACTACATGGGGCCGATTCGTCTGAAAGATGTGGAGGAAGCACAGCAGAAAATCGTATCCATTATCCGCAAGCTCGAAGAACAGGGAGAGATCGTTGTAGCTCGGGCTGGCGAGGAAGAGATGGTGGTGTAGGAGAGTACCGTGGCGAAGCATGTTTTTCGGCCGACTGAAGTTATAAACCTCTCGAGAAAAGTGTTTATACAGCCTCCGTCGCCAGTAGAGGAGGAGCCAGAGGAGCTCGAAGCTGCTCCCGAAGAGGAATATGAAGGACCCACAGCGGAGGATTTCCGCAGAGAGGCGGAGGATTTTAAGAGAGAGTGGGAGAAAGAAAAAGCCGAGATGATCGCCGGTGCTCATGCAGAGGCGGATCGAATCGTAAAAAAAGCGCAGCAAGTCGCCTTCGATGAGGTCAAGAACAAAAATAACCAAGCCAAAAAGATAAGGCAGGAGGCCGAGACAGAGGCTGAGCGGATCATAAACGAGGCCAAAAGAAACGCTGAAGAAATCGAAGCCAAGGCACAGGATTCGATGAGCCAGATCGAGAAAGAAGCGCGGGACAAGGGCTACGCCGAAGGCCATGAAGAGGGCTATAAAAGCGGTTCGGAAGAGGTCAACCGACTCGTCGAGCAGCTCCACACGATCATCACCAAAGCAATCGAAAAACGGAATCAAATTATCGAAGATTCGGAAACGCAGCTCATCAATATGGTTCTGCTTATTGCAAACAAGGTGATAAAGGTCATATCTGAGAATCAGAGGAATGTTGTCATCAACAATGTGATACAGGCGCTTCGGAAGCTCAAAAGCCGGGGAGACGTGGTGATTCGAGTCAATCTCGCCGACCTACAGCTCACAACGGATCATACTCGAGACTTCATGGATCGGATCGAGAACGTGAAATCCATTACGGTTTTGGAAGACTCCTCTGTGGACAGGGGAGGATGCATCATAGAGACCGATTTCGGGCAGATCGATGCGAGGATATCCTCTCAACTCAAGGATATCGAGGAACGAGTATTGGAGATGATGCCTATCCAGACCCGCTAAGAAGCGGGTCTGGATTTAGGAGAAATTGCGAGGACGCAATTCTCCAGTAACCCGCTAAGAAGCGGGTCTGGATATACTGCTCTTTTAAAAGCCACATACCTGGGAGGGGATATGGGCGTCTTTGACAAGTACACATCAGTTCTCGAACGTTTAGATCCCATAAAACACACCGGAGTCGTTCAGAAGGTTCAAGGTCTCCTCATTGAGAGCCAGGGACCTGTAGCTGTTGTCGGCGAGCTCTGTCAGATAATCGTTCCAAAGGGCGGCAAGGTTGTCTGGGCCGAGGTCGTTGGATTGCGGGAAAAAGTCGTTCAGCTCATGCCCTTTGACGAAATGGAGGGCATAGAGGTCGGATGTATCGTCATCGCTATGGGCGAACCGCTATCCGTGCCGGTCTCCACCAAGCTTCTGGGGCGAGTTTTGGATGCTCTAGGAAAACCAATCGATGACAAGGGCGATGTCGGCTCATCGGAATGGGTTTCGATATTCAATACCCCCTCCCATGTTCTAAAGCGTAAGAGGATAACGGAAAAGGTTGCTACGGGGGTCAGATCGATAGATGCTCTCCTGACCGTGGGCAAGGGCCAGCGTATGGGCATCTTTTCCGGCAGCGGTGTTGGAAAGTCCACACTGCTCGGTATGATCGCCCGCAATACATCGGCCGATGTTAATGTTATAGCTCTGATCGGTGAGCGTGGTCGGGAGGTTAGAGATTTTATCGAAAACGATCTGGGTGAAGGGGGCCTCGCTCGTAGCGTGATTGTCGTAGCCTCTTCCAACAAACCACCTCTCTCCCGTATCAGAGGAGCCTACGTGGCAACTGCGATAGCTGAATATTTCAGAGACCAGGGAAAGGATGTGATGTTGATGTTCGACTCGGTAACCCGCTTTGCCCGGGCAAGCCGAGAGATCGGATTGGCCATAGGAGAGCCACCAGCGAATAGGGGTTTTACGCCTAGCGTTTTTTCCCAGTTGCCGAAACTGCTCGAACGTGCCGGAACGTCCGATAGGGGAACCATAACCGGTTTCTATACCATTCTGGTAGAAGGTGACGATCTCGATGAACCGGTTTCGGACGCTGTCAGGGGGATTTTAGATGGTCATGTGGTATTGGCGAGGAGACTGGCCAACAGAAATCACTATCCCGCTGTGGATGTTCTGGATTCGATATCGAGGCTTGCACCGGTGATCAACTCACCGGAAATCGAGAAGGCCTCAGGGTTCGTCAAGAGATTGATTGCTGTTTATGCGGAAGCGGAGGACCTCATCAATGTAGGCGCCTACGTGAAGGGCAGCAATCCGGAGATCGATCGGGCGATAGACAAGATGAGCGAGATCAACGACTTTCTCATTCAGCGAATCGCTGAGAAATCGGAGATGCGGCAGACGATCAAGAGATTGGGTGAAATCGCTGAAATGGAAATACCGTTATCGGAAGAGCGTTCCGGCAGTCCTGAAGAGGCGGATGAAGCTTTGCCGATGACGATCGAGGAATCCCAAGCGGAAGCCGAGCCGCCTGCAGACGAAGTAGCAGTCGAAACGGCAGACGAAGAGACAAGTGGAATAGGCAATCCGGCAGCAGAGTCCGTTAATTCCGCAATCGAGCAGTACAAACAGAATAACGGGAGAGCGGAGTAGTCGGGTGAAACGATTTCACTTCAGGTTGGACAGACTTCTGGAGCTGAGGCGCTACAGGGAGAGAGAGTGGGAGCTGAAGCTGGCCACCATTACAGGTAGGTGTCTCTTGATCAACCAGAAGATTCAGCAGAACCGGCATAACATTGTGCAAACAATAAGAGGACGGCACATGTCAGGGGGAAGGCTCGATCTTAGCTCGTTGTATGCTGCTGAGCTGTACCTGAGCCGATTGGATCACGAAATTGGGACTCTCGAAACGGAGCTGGAACTCAGAGAGAAGGAGAGAGACGAGATTAACCAAAAGTATCTGGAGGTATCAAGGGATCGCAAGGTCCTCGAAAAGCTTCGTGAAAAGAAGGAGAGCGGTTATTACAGAGAGCAAAAGAAAGAGGAATTTAGAACTGCCGATGATATAACTACTGGGCGTGCAGCAAGATTTAATGTGATGGGGGGGCGTTGATATGACACGATACGGAGTAATCGGTGCGGGTTTGCGCGTGTTTGCTCTCCTTCTGCTCGTGCTTGTTCTGTTGGTGGGGGGAGTGCTCTGGTTCGACTATCTCAATTTGATCGATGCAAGGGAATATCTCGATCCCATTGTCACACCAGTGCTCGAGTTGTTGGGCATGAAAAAGCGGGCGCCTATCGTAGATATGGAGGATCCGCTCCTGCTGGAGAGAAAAAGGCTGAGCTCGCAGAAGGAGGCCCTCTCGATCATGGCCGAAGAGCTTGAGAAGAGAGAGGTAGAAATCGCACAGAGAGAATCGGAGCTCGATCAGATAAAAGAAGAGCTTGCAGAAAAGGAAAAGGCTCTCGAAGAGCGGGAAAAATCGTTTAATGAACGTATCAATATTTACGAAAATAGAATTGTGAATCTTGAAAAGAAGGTGGCCTATTTTTTGGGAATGCCTCCCGAAAAAGCGGTGGCCGTGATGCTGGAATATGAAAGCGACATGGACATTATTGATATCTTCCGAATGGCGGATGAGATTGCGAACAGGCAGGGAGAATCCTCCCTCGTGCCCTACTGGCTCTCTCTCATGCCACCGGAGCGAGGCGCTGAGCTGACACGGAAGATGGGAAAGGTCATCATCAATTAGCCGTTGGCTTTTGGCAGAGTAGAGGTAACTTAGGAAGGAATCGTGCATTTACCTTTGATCGATACCAATCACTTCGAGACTGACGCGAGATTGGCTTTTTCTACGCGTGCACCTGCCGCTGCCGAAAGCTATTCGCTGGATTCTCAATTTTTCACTCTGCTGCAATCTAAACTCGAAACACCAGAAAACTCAGTCCTGCAATCATTAAGCGCTATTGAAATCCCTGACGGGACAGCTATGGGAACGGAAATATCCACGGGGGGGCCTTTGGACAAAGAAGTCTACTCCAAAGGCGCTCTCGATGCAGATTTCACGAAGCCGAAGAGGTTAGAAGAATCTGCGCATAAAGGAGCACAATCGGATTCTAGCGCTTTGGATGACAGGCGTCAGGATGCAGCTATTCAGAGTGATGCGAGATCGATTGGCGAGAGGATCGGCGGTGAGGCTGCGGACAGAGCCCTAGCTGCCGATTCGGCCACGCGTTCGGGCAAGTCCCAGAGTGTAGGCCGCAAGAGTGCCTCGAACGCGGACCGACCGAGGGACGATACCGCCGCCTCTGCACATCAGACAAAGCGCACCCACCCGAAGAGGAGCTCTCTGGTCGAGTTGTCCGGAGTATTGAATCAATTGGGGGAAGCCGCTCGTGGCGGTGATGCTCAGAGAGTTGATCAAGGCAATCGAAAAGACGGCCCCGGCAAAGAGAAAAACTCAGGCAATGCTATTACCTTCCATCGCAACCCCAATGCCCATGGCTTGGTTAGGATGGTCGGCGCCAAGGGGGGAAGCTCCGAAACAGATCTGAACGGGGGATTGCATGCCGGTAAGCTGGTGGTCGTAGATTTGAGATCGAACCGCCTAAGCGATCGAAGTGTTGATATACCCGATCTTGCGGAGTCTGGCTCAAATACTCGGACCTCTCTTCTAAAGGCTATGGCAATCCAAACGCGATCTCGGGTGATGAGCTCGGTCGAAGGAAATGCGGGCGCAAAGGCAGAATTGCGGAGGTTGGGCGCGGATTTTAAGGACATACAGAGGAGAGACGCAGCGGAATCCAGCAGCCCAGAGACTCGTTTGTTTGCCAGAGCTGCAATCCAGGATTTGAAGGAAGGATTTCAATCTGAGCGAATTGCCGGAGGCGACTTGGGCAAGAGGGCAAGTGTTATTGCGAGGTTCAAGGAAGCGCTTCAGAACGAGGTGGTGCGGAGTTCAAGCATCATTTTAAAGGATCACGGTCAAGGGGAGCTGAGGCTGATTTTAAAGCCCGAAAGTCTGGGGCAAGTCCGGATCCGGCTTGCTCTCAACAATAATCATATAGAGGGTCGAATAATTGTCGAAAATAGTACTGTAAAGGAGATGTTCGAGTCCAATCTACAGAACCTGAATCAAGCCTTGCAGAGGGAAGGTATTGCATCGAGCTCGTTAGAGGTCTTCGTAAGCGGCGGAAACGAGCGAAACCAGCAGAAGGAAGTGGCGGTACCATCCTTCTCCGCTGCCCAGGAGTTCGAGGACACAACGTCGATTCAGGATGAGTATCTATCTGATGATTGGCTGGTCAACATTACCGTTTAGCCGAGGGAGGATGAATGGATATATCCGCGCTGTTATCGCCAGAACAGTATACCAAACTGCAGAAATCCGTAGAGCTTTTCAACCAAAGTGTGAATGGGCAGAGACAGACAAAGCAGGTTCTCGATAAGGATGACTTTCTTAAGCTGCTCATCACTCAGCTCACGAACCAGGATCCCACGAAGCCCATGGAAGACAGAGAGTTCATCGCACAGATGGCCCAGTTTTCGGCTCTCGAACAGATGATGAATATTGGCGAGGACATGGCGCAGGTAGCGAATCTAGTCGGTCGCGGCCAAGCGTACTCGTTGCTTGGAAAGATCGTGACCGTGATGAACGGGACTCAAACAGAGACAGGAACAGTAGAGGAGGTTAGCGGAGGGGACTATCCTCAGATACTGATTAACGGAAAATATTACGATGTGTCGAGCGTAGAATCAGTCAGTATCGACCAGGGGGCAAACCGATGATGCGATCTCTCTATTCCGGTGTTTCCGGACTACAGAATCACCAGGTTCGAATGGACGTCATTGGAAACAACATTTCCAACGTCAACACAACGGGATTCAAAAAAGGCAGGGTCAACTTTCAGGATCTCATCTCCCAGACAATGGCAGGCGCAGCGAAACCGACCGACGAGGTTGGTGGAGTTAATCCCAAGCAAATCGGTCTGGGCATGATGATAGCGAGCATCGATACCATTCACACCCAGGGTTCCCTCCAGACAACCGGGGTCATGACCGATATGGCCATTCAGGGAAATGGATTTTTCGTTCTCAAATCAGGCGAGCAAGAGCTTTTCACTAGAGCCGGAGCCTTCGGTCTAGACCAGGACGGATATCTCGTCAATCCGGCTAACGGTATGAAGGTTCAGGGATGGATTGCGGAGACGATTGGTGGGGTCACCAACGTCAATACGGCGGCTGACCTGGAGGATCTCGTTATTCCCGTGGGTAGCAAGGATCCTGCAAAGGCGACCACTGTCGTAACCTTCGCTTCTAATCTGGACAAGCGCACCGCGGTCATACCCCCCGGGGCTGATCCCGAATCGCTGGCAGCTATCGAGGGAACCTGGACGACGACTTTCGATGTCTACGATTCCTTTGGAAGAGCCCATAAATTGGAGGTAAGTTTCACCCGGGTTGATGAAATAGCCAACCGCTGGCGAGCCGAGGTTGCCGTTGATCCGGATTCCACAGTGCCTACAAATACTAATGTGGCCGGGGGTCTTGCAGCAGAGCCAAACGTCTTCTATCTCGATTTCGACAATCTGGGTGCTCTCGAGTCCGTGCTCGATTCAGATTTGAACGTTTTGGGTAACGCAGGGGATTTGCAGATCCCTGTCGCCTTCGACGTACCAGAGGCCGAGGAGGTGGCTGGGGCTGCTTATAGACAAACTTTTAGCTTGCGTCTGGGAACGGTGGGCAGCTATCAGGATAGCATAACTCAGTTTGCTGAGAAGAGCTCTACAAAGATGACCACCCAGGACGGGTGCCCCATGGGGTATCTGGAATCCTTCAAGATCGACCAGACTGGCGTTATTACCGGCGTCTATTCAAACGGAACAAACCGTACTCTGGGTCAAATCGCCCTCGCCACCTTCACGAATCCAGGGGGACTCGAGAAATCGGGCGAGAACAACTACGTTGTCTCCAACAACTCCGGGGAGGCCAACATCGGAGAGTCCGGAGTGGCCGGAAAGGGCAAGGTGATAGCCGGAACCCTGGAGATGAGCAACGTTGATCTGGCCGAGCAGTTTACAGACATGATCGTTACCCAGAGAGGATTTCAAGCCAATTCAAGAACCATTACGACATCCGACCAGATGCTGCAGGAATTGTTGACGCTGAAGAGATAAGGGGGTAACGTCATAATGTGATGATAGAGGTGACGCGACTCGATGGTACAGTCTATTATGTCAACCCCCATCAAATCGAATACATAGAGCGTAATCCGGATACAACCCTTATCATGCTTTCGGGAAAACGACTGGTAGTTCGTGAGGACTACCAGTCTCTTTTTGGCAGAATTGTAGATTACAGGCGGCTCATCGGAGCCTTCAAAAACGAGGAGTAAATACAATGGACCTAGGGACTATACTGGGACTGGTTATTGGTCCGATAATGGTCATTTTAGGAATCCTCATAGGCGGAAGCGGCATGCTCATTTATGTGAATGTGCCATCCGTTTTTATCACGATCGGCGGTTCCCTGGCGGCCATTCTCATATCCAATCCCTTAAGCCGTGTTCTCGGCATCATGCAATACTTTGGTCACACACTGAGGGTGCCCAACTGGGAGGAAGAGCGGATTATCGCCCGCCTCGTGGCCTTTTCCGAGAAGGCCCGAAGGGAGGGTCTCCTGGCTCTCGAAGACGATCTCGAAGAGGTGGAGGATGAGTTCCTGAGGAAGGGGATCCAGCTCGTGGTCGACGGTACGGACCCCGAGATTATCAAGAGCGTCCTGAACACGGAGCTCAATAAAATCCAGGACAGGCATAGCATTGGAATCAAAATCTTCGACGATTGGGGCAAGCTGGCTCCGGCTTGGGGAATGATCGGAACCCTCCTAGGGCTTATCGCCATGTTGGGCAACATCGAGGACAAATCGGCCATCGGCAGCGGCATGTCCACGGCTTTGCTTACAACCCTCTATGGGGCTATCATGGCAAACCTGCTTTTCATACCCACGAGAAATAAGCTGCAGGATCGGGACGACGGCGAAACCCTGGTGAAAGAAATCATGATCGAGGGGATCCTGTCGATCCAGTCGGGGGACAACCCTAGAATACTCGAGGAGAAGCTGCTGTCATTTCTGCCGCCGGATCGCCGCGAGGCTATTCGGCAGGAAGCTATGGCAGAGTAGGAAGAGATATATGGATAGGCGCGAGGGGAGAAAGAAGAAAAGAGAATCAGAGGGAACGCCGGATTGGATGGTCACATACGGAGACATGACAACTCTTCTTCTGACTTTCTTTGTCATGATGTTTACCACTGCTGAGATCAACGGCTCCGAGTTGCGTATGATTCTGGCCGCCTTTCAAGGTTTGGGATTCCTGGAGGGGGGCAACACTCTGCAGACGGGCAAGCTGGCCGAACTGGGCAACACGGTGGAGAGCCTGCCCTCTCAGGAGAGCGGGAAAGCTTTGGATAAGGCGAGGAAAAAGGCGGTGTCCATTTTCGAACCCGAGCTTCGCTCGAAGAAGGTGAGGGTGAAGGAGGATGAGCGTGGGCTCGTTATCTCTCTAAGCGGAGACAGCTTTTTTAGAACAGGCTCGGCGGAGGTGGATATAGAGGAAACCAGGCAGGTGCTTCAAAAGATCTCAAGCCTTTTGAGCGATCCCGTGTTCTCCAGGAATACTTTTCGTATAGAGGGACACACGGACAACATTCCTACTGATCCCAATGGGCCATATCCCACCAATTGGGAGCTATCGACGGCTCGTTCCATCAACATTCTCAAATACCTCGTCGAGTTCAACGTCAATGAGCGCCAGTTTCAGGTAGCGGGATTTGCCGACACGGTGCCTCTGGCGAGCAATGAAACCGCTGAGGGGCGGGCCTACAACAGGCGGGTCGATATTGTGATTCTAACGGAGGGCCATTTATAGGCAAAATGGCGAGCAAAGATATGATGAAGATAGTGTTTAAATCGGAAAATATGAGGCGTTTGCCCCGCAATGTGATATTTGGTAAACTTATTATGATAGGGAGTAGATAATGGCTGACGAGGAGCGTTTTCTCGACGAAGACGTTACGGGTGAGGAAGAACAAGCGGCCGCCGTAAGACCAGGCGTCTTCTCTGGCGTGCTCCTGGTTGTCCTGAAATGGGCAGCGATTGGATTGGCAGCCGTAATTCTGATTGCCACTGTCTCCTGGGCCACGTTCAGCCTCTTTATAAGGGGACGAACCCCCAGCGGACTGGGCGAGTTTTCGCCCGAATACAAAGAGTCGGATGTGAAGATGGAGTTCTTCAAAAACATGATCGAAAACATCCGCGGGCAGACATCGGATGAGCCACCGAGGTCTTTTCTGGTTTCGGTGAGCATCGGTTACAAGAAAGGGAGTACCAAGATACAAACCGAGCTTATTGAGAAAACCGAGCTCATACAGAATACCATACTGAAATTCTTTGGGTCCAAGACTGCCTCCGAACTGACGACGAATCGGTTCGACGTTCTCGAGAACGAGCTCAAGGGAATCATAAACAACAGCATCATGAGAAACGGGCAGATTACCCAGGTGCTTATTCACGAACTGCAGACCTTTTGATCAGCTGATGGCCTAAGGGGAGGGAGCTATGACAGAGGTTTTATCACAGGATGAAATAGACCAGCTTTTAACGGCGATCTCCTCCGGTGAGGTGGAGCCTGCGGAGGTTCAGCAGGCCACCGATCAAAAAAAGATAAAAATATACGATTTCAAACGCCCTGACAAGTTTTCCAAAGATCAGATCAGGACGATCTCCATCATGCACGAAACCTTCGCCCGGTTGACTACGACATCCCTTTCTGCTCAGCTTCGGAGTCTCGCTCAGGTTCATGTTGCTTCGGTCGATCAGCTCACCTATGAGGAGTTCATCCGCTCTATCCCCAATCCGACAACACTCGCTGTCATAAATATGGATCCGCTCAAAGGATCTGCGATACTTGAGATCGATCCCGCCGTCACATTTGCCATCATCGACAGACTGTTCGGCGGTCAAGGAGAGGGCACAAAGCTTTCTCGAGACCTGACGGACATCGAGCAGTCGGTAATGGAGAACAACATCGTTCGCATTCTGGGCAACATGCGCGAAGCTTGGAGCACCGTTATCGATTTGAGGCCGCGACTCGGACAGATAGAGACCAACCCCCAGTTCGCGCAGATCGTACCACCCACTGAGATGGTTGTGCTTGTCACCTTGGAAACAAAGGTGGGAGATGTAGAGGGAATGATGAACTTCTGCATCCCTTACCTCACCATTGAGCCGATTATCTCAAAGCTCTCGGCTCAGTACTGGTATTCTTCGGTTCGACGGGGTGCCACAACCGAAAACCTCACCATTTTAAGGGATCGGCTCTCCACTATCGGCATCACCGTTGTCGCAGAGATTGGAGCTATGAATCTCAAGGTCGACGACGTTCTCAACTTAAAGGTTGGGGATGTGATCCGATTAGCCGATACAAGAGTAGGGGACCCCATGGTTGTGAGTGTGGGGAATAAGAAGAAATTTCTCTGTCGGCCCGGAGTGGTTGGCAACAAAATAGCGGTCCAGGTTATCCAGAAGATCGAAAGTATTGAGCGAGAGGAGTTCGAAGAGCTCACCTCAGGAGGGGAGGAATCATTATGAGCGATGGATCATTATCGCAAGATGAAATAGACGCACTGCTGCAAGGAACTGATACGATCGAGATGGAGGCATCCCCGGGTACGGCAACTGCAACAGGATTCTCCGATGAGATGAAGGAGGCCTTCCAGAACCTGCTGAGAGGGCTGGTAGAATCTCAAAGCTCTAATCTCTCAATGCTGACAGGAAAAACTGTTCGAATCGATGCCCCGACTACGGAGGTCGTATCCAGGGATCAACTGCTTTCCGATCTCCCGGATGAGCTGGTTGAAGTGAAGATCGATTTTACCGAGGGGATCGTGGGTGAGCATCTCTACCTGCTTCCGGTGGAGACAGGTGTGCGGATCGCCAGTCTGATGTTGGGACAGGAGGGAATCGAGCTGGACGAGATGGCCCTTTCGACGATCGGTGAAGCGATCAGCAACATTACAGGCCCGACGACAACGGAGCTTGGCAACAGGACAGGCCAGACCATTCAGACCGAGACCCCGGTGAACAGGAGGACCACCAGGGAGGAGGCCGTCCTTCCGCAGGATGACTCTTACGTCAAGATCGATTACCCCTTAACCCTCGAGGGAGATATGCCCAGTCGTTTGATCGAGATATTCCCCCTCTCAATGGTCTCCGAATTGGCATCAATGCTGGGCGGTGAAGCCGTCGCCGCTCCAGTGGCCGAAGCTCGTACCCAGCAGCCATCCCGGGCCGAGGGCATGGAGGATTTCTTTGGTGCTTCGGAGGGTTCCAGCGGAATAGCTCAGACTTTTGGGCAGCCTCTGGGAGGTGCCACTCCATCACCACAGGCGCCGCCGCCCAATGTTCAACCTGTCCAATTTGCCAATCTTCAGCCATCCAATGTACCCTCAGAGCAGGGCAACATTGGTCTTCTCATGGACGTTTTCATGGAGATGACCGTAGAATTGGGGCGCACGAAAAAACTGATCAAGGAGATTTTGACCATAGGTGAGGGTACCATTATCGAGCTCGACAAGCTTGCCGGTGAGCCCGTGGATATACTCGTCAACCATAAGCTTATCGCCAAGGGTGAGGTTGTGGTTATCGACGAAAACTTCGGTGTTAGAGTCACGGAGATCGTCTCTCCGATGGAAAGAATGCAGGATCTGACCTAGACAGGGGATGTGCAAAGTATTGATTATAGGTATTGATGTTCCTTTGAAAGTCTGATAGGATTGCTCTTAATATGACTTAGAACAATGTATATTTTAGTATAAATTTCAATCTTTGATTGAAGCTGGGGGGGGAAGCTGACAATCAACAAAATCATTCTGACATTGGGAGTCTCTCTCTGCATAGCGATTGGGGGTTATCAGGCCCTTGCCCAGGATACTGCCGAGGATCGCGGAAAGGGCTCCCCTCCCGAGACCGAGAATCCTGAAGAACTGATCCTTATCAGCGAGGGGAACGAGGAACCCGCAGCCCAGCCTTCCGTGATTTCGACATGGGATTTTGTCAAAATGATCCTCGTCCTGGGCGGAGTCGTCGGATTCATCTACCTTCTTTTCGTGCTGCTCAAGAGGGGATCGCGCAACCGCTATCCGGAGAATCAGTTAATCCGGATGCTGGATTATCAATCTCTCGCGGGAAACAGAGCCCTGCATCTCGTTGAAGTGGGCCAGAGCATTTTTCTCGTTGGCTCAGCGGAAAACGGTGTCAATCTGATCTCCGAGATAAAGGATAAAGAAACTCTCGATACCCTTCGTCTCGAGTTGTCGCAAAAACCTCCACCTCAGCGGAGAAGTTTTTCGGATATGCTCGCAAATCTCTTCAAATCAGGGGGGCGCAAAAGCGTTTCCATTATCGATTCTATCAATTTCATGAGGCAGCAGAAAGACCGGCTGAAGAAACTGAGGTAAGAGGGGAGAATGAAACGGACAATCATTCTGGCACTGCTTATGCTCCTTGCCCTCCCGCTCGCCGCTCAGGATGGTGATATCGGACCTGCTGCCGGGGCTGGAGCGCCGGGAGCGATCGGCGTTCCCTTTGTCGATGTCAATGTCCGGGAAGCAGAGAGCAACAGGGAGGTGGCCCTTTCGATACAGCTCCTGCTCCTCCTTTCGGTCCTGACCCTAGCGCCGTCCATTGCTGTGCTAACGACCGCCTTTCTGCGGATCGCCATCGTTTTCGACTTTATCAAGAGGGCTCTCTCCCTGCAGCAGGTGCCCCCCACACAGGTTCTCATGGGCGTGGCTTTTTTCCTCACCCTTTTTATCATGTGGCCGACCTTCCAGGAAATTTACGACAACTCCTTTAAACCCTTCGCTGCCGAAGAGATCGGTGTGGAGGAGATGTACACCAACGCCGAACGGCCTATTAGGATCTTCATGGCGCGCCAGATGGGGTCGGATTTCGACAATATCCGCCTCTTTATGAGGATGAGGGGGTTGGAGAAGCCAGACACTCTGGCGGACGTACCCACCTATGTCCTGATTCCAGCCTTTGTCCTGCACGAACTGACGGTGGCATTCAAAATCGGCATTTTGCTGTTTGTGCCCTTCATCATCATCGATATGGTGGTTGCCTCGACGTTGATGTCCATGGGAATGATCATGCTACCCCCAATCATGATTTCTCTGCCCTTCAAACTTATTGTATTTGTCCTGGTCAATGGTTGGGATTTAATCACGCTGCAGGTCATAAGGAGCTTTCGATGACACGCCGAAAATCTAGTTATGGGCTTTGAGTAAGGAGAGAGAAGTGAGTCTTGGAATAGCGATTAACCTTGTACGAGGCGGTGTGCTTCAGGTCCTGCTGCTTGCGGCTCCGATTCTGCTGGTTGGAATGGGGGTGGGGCTTATCATTTCGATTCTACAGGCTACGACATCCCTTCAGGAGCAGACTTTGACATTTGTGCCAAAAATCGCCGCTATCCTGGGTTCGATTTTACTGTTTGGCCCTTGGATGGCCAATTCACTGGTCCAGTTTACGATTCACCTTTTCGAGCGCATCCCCGATATGGCGGGTTAGATCAAGGAGGAATCCCATAGACGGTTTTCTGTCGAATGTTTTCATGACAGATCAATTTGTCAACAGCTTTCAGGTGTTTCTGCTCGTGCTCTTTCGCATCGTCGCGCTGACACAGGTGGCTCCGTTGCTCTCCTCGGGAGCGATCCCCCAGGTCGCAAAGATTGGATTTGCTCTCTTTGTCGCAGCGCTGGTGTTTCCTGGCGTTCTGGAAAGGGGATACACTGTTCCGCCCCAGGCTCTCAACTACTTTCTCCTTCTCTTGGGAGAAGTACTGATCGGCATAATAATTGGATTCTTCCTGCTTCTCATCTTCGCCTCGTTTCAGCTGGCCGGTCAGTTCTTCTCTCTTCAGATGGGATTCGGGGCCTCAGAGGTCTTTGATCCGCTGGCTCAGATCGAGATACCCCTGATGGGACAGTTTTTCAACATCGTTGCGATGTTCGTGTTTCTGACGACCAGCGGCTTCTACAAATTCGTCCTTGTCGGGGTCTACCGGTCTTTTGGGGCGCTGAAGGCTATCGACCTGGTAACCGGCAAAGGTTTGCTGCTGAACACATTCATGGGAAGCCTGGGACAGCTCTTCGAAGTCGCTCTGACTATTTCGTTCCCCATTCTGGGAACACTCTTTCTGATATCCATTTCCATGGGGCTTCTGGCCAAAGCCGCTCCGCAGATGAATTTGCTCATGATGGGATTTCCGATGGCGATTGGGGTGGCTTTCCTTATCTTGCTTTTGATCACTCCACTATTGATGAGCACCTTCTCACGCATCATAGACGCGAGTTTTGACAAGCTTGCCCTTCTCATTACCGATCTCAGAGAGGCAAGGCCGTGAGGTTCGACCCGTACCTATTGCGACTGCTGTTTCCCGTCTTTCAGCCTTTTCTATCCTTTGCTGCTGAGGATGAAGGCCGTACGGAGGAACCGACAGAGCACAAACTCCGCAAAGCCCGCGAAGAAGGCAAGGTCGCCAAGTCGGGAGAGTTTACCTCTGCCCTTGTCCTGCTGTTCGGGGTTGTCACCTTGGGGCTGCTCTCTACCTACTTTTTGAAAAATACACTGGATATGCTTGAGTTTTTCTTTCGGAGCTTTCCCGAAATGGACATAACATCAGAAGCCTCCCTCCTCCCGCTCTTTTTCAGGTTTTTCTTGAGGTTGGTGGTTCCTGTCATGCTGGTGGTTTTTGTCACCGCTCTATTGGGCAACCTTCTTCAGGTGGGATTCCTCTTTACCGTCAAACCAATCACGCCTGATTTTTCCCGAATCATACCTCGATTCGGCAGGTTTTTCAGGAGAGCCTTTTTCTCGGGCGAAGCCCTTTTCAATCTCGGAAAAACACTTTTCAAAGTCCTAGTGATAGGAGTGATCGTCTATCTGAATATCATGGCCGAAGTGAAAAAGATAATTAACCTGCTAACGGTGCCTTTTCTAGTAAGCTTCGGCCTGATTGCATCAATTGCGTTTCGAGTCGTTATCGAATCTGCCATAGCCATGCTCGTCC
>CAZLRN010000002.1:11832-36260 GCA_964561715.1 uncultured Spirochaetales bacterium | reverse complement strand
GAGTTCTTCGTACAGCATATCAGATAAGCCAAACTGGCGACTCTGCGCCAACTTGAGGGCGTATTCATCGTAAAGCATGTCCTCAAAGATCTCCTCCGCCATGCCCCCGTCCATAAGCCCTGTTTTGTGAATCGTTTTTCTCATGACATTCAGCATCTGCTTGATGAAGATCGATTCGAAGTCCTGGCACGCCTTGTAGAGGGGGCTTGATCTGTCGATTGCCCTTTCGGCTCGGCCGGCGCGGCGGGTTGGCGGGTTCAGTCGGGAGCGCTCAGCCGGCCACGGCTCGGCCGCCCGCGCCTCAGCCGGCCACGCCTCAGCCGGCCACGCCGCACCCCGCCCATGCTGAGCTGTGGATGGGCTCGATGCCTGCCTCTGCAGAGCGCTTAAGTCCTTTCTCCGTTCGAAATAGAGATTTCCTATTTCAAGCTCGTTCATAGTCTGTACCTCTAGAGAACAATCAGACGACCATAGAGGGCCCCTGCTCTCTCGATGGCCTGTATGATGCCTATAATCGCATCCGTCTTCAGACCAACGGCCTGCAATGCGCTGACCAGATCATCGACACTGGCGGTCTCTTCGACCACAAAGAGCTCTGGCTTCTCTTCCTCTGACCAGCTGGACCAAGAGGAGGGAGAGGGAGAGCCGACTCTCACATTGATGGACTTGTAAGAGACTGCTACTTTGCCAATTCTGACATTTTCTCCGACGATGACGACGCCAGACCCCGAATCAATAACCACTTTTCCCGTCACATCAGGGGTAAGGGTCAACAGCTCGAGCTCCCCGATAAAAGCGACGACGTCACCGCGCCTATCCTCAGGAATCTCCACTTCGATGAGGGAGGCATCGAGAGTGTTTACATTGATATTCTCGAACTTGCTCCGGATAGCTGATGCGACTGCACTGGCGGTTACAAAATCAGGATCTCTCAACAGAATAGATATTCTATCCTCTGCGAGATACTCAGAGAGAACTTCTCTTTCCACGATAGCGCCGCCATTTATGTTGCCGACCGTATCGACACTGTTTTGCAGCTTCGATACGAGAACCTTTCCCTGGGCAACGGCATACACCTGCCCGTTGGCAGCTCTGAGATTAGTCTGCAGGAGCACACCCCCCTCTAGGCTTCGGGCGTCGCCAATACTCGATATAGTCAAATCGATACGCTCACCGGGCCTCACAAAGGCCGGCACCTCAGCACTGACCATAACCACGGCGCAGTTTTTGCTCCTGATCTCATCTGCGCCTATCTCGAATCCAAAACTTGCCATCAGATTGGAAAGGGCTTTCTTCAGCAGCTCGGAGTTCGGGGAGTCGCCTTTTCCATCCAAACCGGTTACAAGGCCGATCCCCAGGAGTTGGTTCTCCCTCACGCCCTGAAGGGTTGCGATATCCTTGACGCGAACCGTTGGGGCTGCGAAGGAGGGATGTGAAAGAAACATAAGGAGCAATACAGCTCCTACGAATAGGTGTCTAGGGAATCTCAACCTCTACCTCCTTTGGACCTATGACGATGCCAGTAAATCGACGATGCCCATCGAGCTGGTAGACAGTAATTTGATCTCCAACATCCCCGCTGCGATACGTCTTGCCTGGAACCTCCAGCCAGATATTGCCTCTTCGAAAGATAATGCTAACCCTGTCTCCAGCCTTGACTCCCGCGATCGCTGCATCTCCGACCTTCTGCAAATCTTCCTTGAGCAGCACTTTCCCTTTGGGTAGATGGTGTCTCGCGGCAGCTACCTCTCCATCAGAAAAAAACGCCTCATTCAGAAGCGTCTCTATCACAGAGACATTTGGTTTAGAAGGGTTCTTCGAAGACGACGGGGTCGCCCCAGACAAGTTTGTCTCAGCGAGGTGCGCCCGGGATAGCGAAATATCCGTCTCCGTCGTGTCTACGTCATCCCACCCTACCATCTCGCCTCTTCGCACGTCTCGCCTCAGACGGGGCAGAGGAAGGTACTGGTGGACCCAAAGCTGCAGTCTCTTCTCATCGGTCTTGGTGTCCCACAGGCGGCTGTTTATATCCTTCTGGCCGCCGTTCGCATCCTTCAGGCCTATGTTCGCATCCGGCCAGTGAAAGGATACGTCTACCCGGCCGGCGAGGTATCCCAATCTTCTCTCAGCCCTCAAAAGGGTGAACACCGGAGATCCGACAAGACTGCCGGCTGGAATGTCGGGGCTCGACAGAACCTCGATCTCGATACGGCCGTCGTGCTTGAAATCAATAGAGTCGATAAAATCCAGCAAAGAGCTGTAGAATCCCGCTGCGGTTATCGGAATTTTGGCGAGAGGAACAACTCGGCACCTGCCTCCGACGACTATCAGAGAGCTTCGACTGCCGGTCCCGAGGCTCTGCCTTACTGATCTGGGAGGTATCAGCGACAGACGCCTCGTCGCAAATCCCAAGGGACGATTCAATAGGGAATGCATAACACCGGTATCTCGAACCACATCCCGAACGAGAAGCTCCTCTCTTTCGAGCAGCACGCTACGATTCATGTAAAGATTAAGAGCCCCTAAGGATCGGAGCTCACAAAAACAGAGCAGTGTTATCAATAGAATCTTAAAGAAAAGGTTTAGCAGCTTCACCTATCTCTTCAAACCGTTGGCGATTCCCAACATGGTATCGGAGGTCTGTATCGCCCTGGAGTTCAACTCATAAGCCCTCTGGGCTACGATCATATTGACCATTTCCTGAACCACCGAGACGTTAGACATCTCTAAAAACTTGTGCATGACTTTGCCCATTCCCTCAAAGCCCGGTCGGCCGGGGATCGCATCGCCTGAAGCATTTGTCACCTTGTAGAGATTCTCACCTATGGATTGGAGCCCCGTCGGATTGACAAATCGGTAGGTCTCGATTTGGCCCACCTCGAGAATGTCGTCGCTGCCGCCGACTTTGGCAGTGACTCTACCATCCTGAGAAACCGTGATCGAATCACGTAAAAATCCCTCGGGCAAAATAATCTCCGGCATGAACCTGTAGCCGTTGGAGTTGACGAGCTGTCCGTTTGAGTCAATCTTGAATGCCCCGTCTCTCGTGTACCCATAGGTGCCGTCGTAGAGCAAAACGCGAAAGAAGCCTTCGCCTTCTATGGCGAGGTCCGTGACATTACCGGTGTTCTGTAGAGAACCCTGGGTGAATACCTTCTGTGTCGCGGCCGGCCGGACGCCGTGACCTACCTGTATGCCGGTGGGAACAACCGTTACCTCCGTGGCTGGGGTCCCTGCCAGTCTGAGTGTCTGATAGAGCAGGTCCTCGAAATCCGGTCGGTTTAGCTTAAATCCTGTCGTGTTGACGTTTGCCAGGTTATTGGAAATCGTGTCGATATTGAACTGCTGACCGGTCATACCCGAGGCAGCTGTCCAAAGAGAACGCATCATGGCATATCCTCCTTATTCACACTCTTATGGCCTCATTGATCAGCTTGCCGAGAAGACCATCCTCGGCCTGGATCAATCTCTGATTGGCTTCGTAGGTTCGGTTCACCTCTATCATCTGAACCATCTCAGTAACGGGATTGACGTTAGATCCTTCGAGAAATCCCTGACGGACTTTGGGACGATCGGCCTGAGGTAGAACCTCGGCGCGACCGGACTCCTCGGTGTCCATCCAGAAGGAGTTGCCCTGCTTCTTGAGGTATCGGTCCCTCTTGAAACCTACGATCCTCAGCCTGTCTACTCGTTCGATGTTTTCCCACTCATTTTCCTCGAGACTCACAAGCCGCGTTTCGTCTCCGGCAAAGGTGCTGTTCTGCCAGACCACTCCGTCTTGATCCACGACAAAGTTGTTCTTCTTCAGCCGTATGGGTCCGTTTTCGCCCATAACCATATGACCATCCTTGGTCACCAGGATTCCCTCGTGGTTGATCAAGAAGGCGCCATTACGCGTATAGCGTTCATCATCGCCGACCTGAATGGCTAAATAGCCTCGGCCCTCGAGTGCGAGGTCGAAGGGATTGTCGGTCTGTTTCAAGGCTCCCTGGGTAAAAACCGTGTAGGACTCATTCAGCTCGACGCCGGTTCCCAATTTCCCAACTACGGGGCCCACGTCGATGGAAGCAAATCCCAGATTGATGACGCCGTTATCATCCATACGCCTGATGAGCAGCTCCGGATAGGCTTTATGAACGGCGACATCCCTCTTGTAGCCGTTCAGATCGACATTCGCCAGATTGTTGGTGAGCACGTCGAGACGATGCATCTGAGCCACCATGCCGCTGGCGCCGGTATAAAGACCTCTAATCAAGAATGCCTCCCATTCACGACTTATCGGTACGCGCAACGCGAGTGTTGGCGTCGACTAAGAGCTTATCAATGTGATTATCGGTGCAGGAGAAGAAACCTTGATGAAGGGCTGATTGTAGTAGACTTATTATGAAATCCTTGTCTGCCTGAGGTTATTCAGATACTCTGTAGAGGCACCTGAATAGCGAGGTTTCAGGAGAAGGCTATGATAATCGAATGGTTTACCAAATTGGCCCCGATTGTGCAGGCTCTTCTGGGAACCCTGTTCACCTGGGGCGTCACAGCCCTTGGAGCCGGACTGGTCTTCTTTTTTAAAAAAATAAACCGAAGGGTTTTGGACGGGATGCTGGGATTTGCCGCAGGTGTCATGGTAGCAGCCAGTTTCTGGTCTCTCCTGGCTCCTTCTATCGAGATGGCTGAAAGTCTCGGCATGCCTCCCTGGCTGCCGCCGGTTGTCGGCTTTCTTCTCGGCGGAGCCTTCCTGCGCCTGATAGACTTGCTCCTTCCTCATCTGCATTTGGATCAACCGGTAGAGCAAGCAGAGGGGCTTCCCACCACATGGAAGAGAAGTGTGCTGCTCGTGCTGGCAATCACACTCCACAACATTCCGGAGGGTCTCGCCGTCGGGGTGGCATTTGGCGCCCTGGCCTACAACCTTCCCGGAGCAACTCTGGCCGGCGCCGTTGCCCTGGCCTTGGGAATCGGCATCCAGAACTTTCCGGAAGGCACAGCCGTATCCGTTCCACTTAGGCGTGAGGGCTTAAGCCGCCTGAAGAGTTTCTGGTACGGTCAGCTCTCAGGTATGGTCGAGCCGATAGCGGGCGTTATAGGAGCCGCGGCGGTAATCCTGATGCGACCCATTCTGCCCTATGCCCTGGCTTTTGCAGCAGGGGCCATGATCTTTGTCGTCGTTGAGGAGCTGGTGCCAGAATCTCAAGCCCATGGAAACACGCATTTTGCAACGATCGGCGTCATGCTGGGCTTTACGGTGATGATGTTTCTCGATGTCTCTCTTGGATAATCCCAAAATCGGCCTTTGAATGCAGGATCATACACCGGGTACACCGGGCGAACTGATTAACGCCGCGAGAGAGAAGCTCAGCCACAGAGCCGTCAATCTTGGATTAGTCGCAAACATCTTTCTTGCGCTCGTCAAGACGATTGTGGGAATTTGGGGACACAGCCACGCCCTTCTCGCAGACGGAGTCAACTCCACATCCGATGTCGTCTATTACGTCATAGTAAAGATTTTTCTACGGCTTTCCCACAAGCCCCCTGATGCAGAGCATCCGTACGGGCACCGACAGTTCGAGACAATAGCCGCTTTGGTAGTCGGCTCTTTCATCATCACAACAGCAGCCGCAATATTCTGGAATGCCATATCAACCGCCTTTGAGCTCATAACCGGGAGCATAGATTCCGAAGAAATCTCTATTTTGGCCCTAATTATTGCGATATTCACCGTTCTTCTGAAAATTTTCTTGACACTTTGGACCCATCGGGCCGGCGCTCGCACGGGTAACGCCGCTGTCGAAGCCCTCGCCTCAGACCATAGGAATGACATCTACGCTTCATCGGCCGCATCAATTGGCATCCTTCTGGGAAAGATGGGACTTCCATGGGTCGATCCTCTCGCCGGCGCCCTTGTAGCCCTCTTCATTCTGAGAATAGGCATCGAAATCTTAAGAGATACGACCGCTGACCTCATGGACACGGTTCCGGGGTATGCCCTCGCCAAACAGATCAGAGAAGAGCTCAGCGGCGTGGAGGAGATCAGAAAAATCATCGAGATTCACGCTCACAGATTCGGGCCGGCCTTTGTTATCAATCTAACGATCGGTCTGGACAGCAGTTTGAGCGTCGAAGAGGCCAATCGCATAGCGATAACTATTAAGGACACTCTCTACACCCGCATGGAGTATGTGTTGAAGATCTACGTGGATTACCAACCCTACAAGCCGGAGGAGCGTGGCTAGCCGGGCCGCTTTAGCAGAGCTTTGTAGTAGTAGTTGCGTATCTTCTCAGCCGATCGGTACAAGGCGTATTTGGCTCTGTTAAGCACGACATCCCAGCATCCGTATCGATTGACGATCTCTCCTCCAAAGCCGGACTTGAACTGGAATAAGCCGTGCATGGGATGGCGCGGATCACCGGATGGAGGAATCCCGAAGAGGTCGTATGTCTCACAGCCTTTCTCTCGAGCCAGCTGAATGGCCCGCCACTGCAGGGCGTAGGCGGGCATGAGATTTCGTTTGAGCTCACCGGAAGCGCCGAAGAGATACCAGGCCCGTTTTCCCCATATCGCTACAATAATGCCTGCCAACAGGTCACCCTCGTGGCGCGCAAGCAACAGGCGATAATCCGGCCTATTGCCCTCATAGCTCGAAGCCAATCTAAACTGTTCGGTGTAGTACTCCCGGGCGTGTATGGCGATGCGATCTCTCACCGCCGTGGCTCTGTAGAGCTCATACCAAAGATCCAGACCCTCCCCAGCGGTTTCCTCTACCTCCACTCCCTTCCTGGAGGATAGACGAATGTTGTAACGAGTCTTGTGCTTCATCGAGGCGAGGATCTCCTCCTCTTCCGGGCGGATATCGAGAAGCACGGTGCTGGGGGGCTGAACATCTACGGCAGCCTTCTTGAATCGAGTCTGCTCTTCCATGGTATGAGGGAGGTTTGCCAATCCGGTGCGGCCCCATGGGAGATCGAACCGGATGAAAAAGACATCCTGAGGGAGGACACACCGCCCCGAAGGATCTCGAGTGTCAGCGATGGCTCTGCCGAGATCGATGAGGAAATGCTCCCTCATCTGCGCAGGCTCGGGAACCAGGGGCCCAAAGGGAACATACGCCAGACTCGATGCCGGTGCCAAGCGCCGCGTAAGAAGCAGAAGTGGACAGGAGAGATGATCGGTTTCGAGCCGAAAGGGATGTGCCGACCACCCGAATTTCTCCTTCAATCTGGCCCAATAGCCGCTTTGAAGAAGCTCCGGATTGGAGTCCAGTTCATTGATCTCTGCAGCGTTTATGTTCAAGGATTTTTCTTGCGTCAGGGACGCTTGCACACGAGGATTGAGGAACCTTATCCAACGGTCCCGTTCTTGACCTTTTCTACAATCAGCGGTCTCCCGCCGGCTTTGAGAACCCTATCCTCTACTTTGATCGTGAAGTTCTCGACCCCAATCGGAAGAGAAAAGAAATCGTCGATGGTGATCTCTTCCGGCTCGACCGGCTTGCTGCCCTCGTCACCTTCAATTACTACGCGCTCTCCCGGCTCCGCCTTGTCTGCGAAAATGACCTCAACGGTGTCACCGGCTTCGGCCGCCAAGAGCATGCCCTGACTCTCAACTCCCCTGAGTGTGGCAGATTTTAGATTGTAGACGAGGATAATGTTCCTGCCCTCGAGCTCCTCTTCCTTATAGTAAGGAACAAGACCAGAAACGATCTGCCTCGTTTCATTTCCAAGAGAAATGGTTTCGATGTATAGTTTGTCCGCTTTCGGATGTCTCTCCACTTTCTCTATCCGCGCGACCCTCAGGTCAAGAAGGGAACGAAACTTATCCATATGGCCCTCCCTTTCCGATTGTTTACCGGAAAATCGCTTGCGAAGCTCTTCGATCTGATCATCTTCCAATCTCTGAAAGAGAAGCTCCGGTTTTGCGATATGTTCTATTCCTGTTTTCCGACCCAGTTGGTCCCAAGAGAGCTCTCTTAGCCCCAGGGTTTCAGCTATCTTGGAAGCCGTTTGGGGAATATAGGGACTTGCGAGAATGGCCAGATCCCGTATCAGATACACCAGATCTCTGAGCAGGGTGGCTGATTTGGCACGATCCTCCTTTATCGTCCTCCAGGGCTCTTCGTCCTGGAATCGCTTGTTGCCCACCGAAGAGAGGCGAAAGATCTGTTTGAATCCCTCTCTGAGGCTCACCTTTTCCAAAGAGTCGATGATTTCTCTCTCGATGCTTTCGACTTCTTGCCAAAACCCTTTGCTTTCCTCTGTTTCTCCCGAAGGTTCGTTCGGCACCGCGCCATCGAAGTAGCGCGACAAAAAGGTGAGGCTCCGATTGACTAGGTTGCCGAGGTTGCCGATCAGCTCGCTGTTCACCTTTTCCTGAAAATCGCTCCAGGCAAAAAGCGCATCCGCGCTTTCGGGCCGGTTGTAGAAGATGTAGAATCGCCAGACCTCCGGCGGAATGCCGGTCTCCTGGGCATCGTTTCCAAAAACGCCCACCCCTTTGCTCTTGGAGAATTTGCCGGTTTCGTAGTTAAGATACTCCGACGAGGACATGTGGTGCAGGAGCGTCCAGTTGTCTCCCGATCCGATGAGAGAGGAAGGAAAAATCACGGTGTGAAAGGGAATGTTGTCTTTGCCTACAAACTGGTAGAGACGTACCTCCTCGGGATTCTTCCACCAGCTCTCCCAGTCATCGGTGTGGTTCGCCGTAATGGAGATGTAGCCAATCGGCGCGTCGAACCAGACGTAGAAAACCTTTTCCCTATATCCATCCTTGGGAACGGGAATGCCCCACTTCAGATCCCGTGAGATGGCGCGCTCCCTCAACCCATCCCTGATCCAGGCCTGAGTCATCTGTAGAGCGTTTCGAGCCCAGTCCCCTTCGACACTGGCCTTGCTCATCCACGCCTCCAGCTTGGGCAGAATGCCCGGAAGATCGATGTAGAGGTGATTGGTCTCTCTCATAACGGGCATCGTACCGCACACGCCGCAGCGCGGATTGATCAGATCTGTCGGATCGAGCAATTTGCCGCAGTCTTCGCACTGGTCACCTCGAGCCTCCTCGTAGCTGCAGTGCGGACAGGTTCCTCGAACGAAGCGATCCGCCAGAAACATTTGACAGTTTTCGCAAAACAACTGCTCGATGGTGTGTTCTCGAATGTAGTTGTTGCGATCCAGCTTGAGAAAGATGTCCTGTGTGATCTTCGTGTGGTTGGGGGTGGAGGTTCTACCAAAACGATCAAAGGCGATGTTGAACCATTCGTATATTTCGGAGTGTATCTTATAGTAGCGGTCACAAAGCTCTCGGGGTGTTATCCCCTCCTCTCTGGCACGAGTCTCAGTGGCCGTGCCGTACTCGTCGGTTCCGCAGATATAGAGGGTTTCGTAACCTTGCAGGCGGCAGTACCTGGCAAAGACATCGGCAGAGAGAACCTGTATGAGATTCCCCAGATGGGGAATGTTGTTCACATAGGGAAGTGCTGATGTAATGAGTCGTTTTTCCATATTTTTTACGCTTACAGCTGTATTCCCGTCGAGGTACCTGAGGCTATGCGTCCCGATGGCTTTCACTATACTGGTATTGTCTGCGCCCCGTCAAGGAAGCGATGAATCGGAGCGGTGTGATGATGAAGAGCAAAAAAAACCGGGGCCAAAGCCCCGGTTTGTAAATACTCTGCAATCTAGAACAGACCCTTGACCTTTCCCGTATTCACATCAACATCGATGCCTCGGAAGGCAGGATCGGATGCTGTTCCCGGCATGAGCTTGATGGCTCCGGCAACGGGAACGACAAAACCTGCACCGCCGTAGATGAGGATATCCCGGATAGGAAGCGTCCACCCTTTGGGCCTCCCTTTGATCGTGGGATCATGCGAGAGACTCAGATGGGTTTTCACCATGCAGGTCCCGAGCTTGCTCAGCTGCGGATCGCCCTCAACGTTCTTGGCCTTCTGCTCCGCCTCGGGCGTATAGGAAACACCATCAGCTCCGTATACTTCTTTCGCGATCAGCTCGATGCGCTCCCTCAGAGGGGTTTTGTCCTCATAGAGGAACTTGATCTTCGGCTCGCTTTCACAGGCGTCGATTACGGCTTCGGCGAGCTCTAAGGCTCCTTCACCGCCCTTCTCCCAGTGCTTGCTTACCGCAACCCGGGCTCCGGCAGCTTCCGCGGCCTTTCTGATCATCTTGACCTCCTCGTCGGTGTCCGTGTAGAAGTGGTTGATGCACACGACCGGAGAGATCTGGCTCTTTTTGACTGTCTCTATGTGAGCCAGCAGGTTTTCTATCCCTTTTTCCACGAGGGCCGTGTTCTGCTCCGTGTAGGCTTTGTCCAGCGGCTGCCCCGGAGATACCTTGGGGCCGCCCCCATGCATCTTCAGAGCCCTAATCGTAGAGACGATCACAGAGCAGTGGGGCTTCAAACCGCTGATGCGGCATTTGAGGTTCCAGAATTTCTCGAATCCGATATCCGCGCCGAAACCGCTTTCCGTCACGTGATAATCTTTGAGCTTTAGGGCGACCCGGTCGGCGATGATCGACGACTGTCCGATCGCGATATTGGCGAAGGGCCCGGCATGGACCAGCACCGGTTGTCCCTCTACGGTCTGCATCAGGTTGGGATTGATGGCTTTGGCCATCAGGGCCGGCATAGCCCCGGCCACCTCCAGAGCGCCGGCGGGGATGGGATTGCGCTTCTTGTCGTAAGCGACGACGATTTTGCTCATTCTCTCCCTCATGTCCGCCAGATCACGGGCCACAGAGAGAATCGCCATGACCTCAGAAGAAACGGTGATCTGGAAGCCGCTCTTCATCATGAACCCGTCCATCTTTTCGCCTATTCCGATGATGATCTCTCTGAGAGCCTGAGCGCAAAAATCGACAGCCCAGGACATGGCGATATTCCTCGGATCGATATCCAGTCTCTTCAAGTTCTTCTTGGCCAGCGTCTCGTCTCCGTAGTTGAACTCGTGCTGGATGCGGCTTGTCACCGCCACCATGGCCAGGTTGTGAGCATTGGTAATGGCATCGATATCGCCCGTCAGACCGAGGCTGAAATCCGTCAAAGGAATGCACTGAGCCAGCCCGCCGCCCGCCGCGGATCCCTTGATGTTGAAGGTGGGACCGCCGGAGGGCTGCCTAATCGCGCCCATCACGCTCTTGCCCAGCTTTCCCAATCCCTCGATTACACCCATCGTAGTGGTTGTCTTGCCCTCTCCAAGAGGTGTTGGAGTGATGGCCGTTACCTCTATGTACTTGCCGTTCGGCTTGTCCTTGAGTCGATTCAGAACACTCATGTAGTCGACTTTGCCCAACTTGTGGCCGTAGGGAAGCAGCTCCAATTTTTCCAGGCCCAGATCATCGGCCAATTCGTACACCGATTTCATGCTCTCTTCAGCTGCCTCGGCAATTTCCCAATCCTTCATTTTGGTTGGATCCAGTTTCTGCATGTACCTCTCCTTCGTAATGGTGAGTTTCTATTTTATCTGCCCGTTTGTATTTCGAACCTAATAGACGAACGAGCTGCGCAAGGCCGAGTTCTCGGGCAGCAGTCCTATGTAACAGCTCAAGCTGCAAAATCCAGAAGATAAAGTGGCCATTACAATAGACAAGAAACTACGGTTGAGCGCACTCAATCGATAGGTGGAATTAAAGCAATATTGTCACAGGAGCTTTTAGCCTGTCAAGGATGTTCTACTGCACCGCTGTTGCGCAAAAACCAGGTCTTCGAGCAGCACTTCAGAGCCCTGTTGTCGAGTCTTCTTGAGCAGTATTCCCGTTCCTCTATAGACTATTTTTATCGATCGTCATAGAATGCTGCCCGATCGAATCGATACTTCATGCATCCAATCCAAACCTGCAAATTAAGGAGGCCCTTCATGCAGGAGCCCAATAACCTCAACACCGTAGATGAGATACTGGACTTCGCTATCGAGAAGGAGCAGGAAGCTTTTGATTTCTATAAGCTCTGGTCCGGTAAGGTGGAAAATAAAGCCATCGGTGATGTCTTCAAGGAGCTTGCCGATAACGAGAAGGCCCACAAGGCCTTCCTGAGCGATGTCAAATCCGGAAAAAAGATCCCCCCTCAACCCAAAGAGATTACCAATTTGAGCATCTCCGATTACCTCGTAGAGATCGAGCCTAGCCCCGACATGGATTATCAGTCGGCGCTCATGGTGGCCATGCAACGGGAAAAATCGGCCAACCAGCTCTACACGAATCTCGCCGCCACAGTCAAGGTGGAAGAGATCAAAAATATGCTTCTCACACTCGCCGCAGAAGAGGCGAAACACAAGCTGCGATTGGAGTCGATATACGACGAAGAGGTGCTCCGAGAGACCTAAGCCCTCCAACCTTCGCTGTCTGGGGAGCCGTGGTTCGCATTTAGGAGGGCTAAGCTACAGCTTTCCGGATGTTGACCTTCAAGGAAAAAGATCCGGTCACAGATGTTGTTTCCCGAATCCAACACCCCGGCAATGTATTGTTCAATCAGCTCCTCCGGAGTGTTGCTCTCCACGCCATAGACGACTTCGACTCTTTCCTTTGCTAAAAAGTCGATGGCCTTCTGCCCTATTCCCAAAGCAATAACCACATCGACTGCTTTCTCCTTTGTCAGCCACCGCGGAAGTGATCCTGGTTCGTGAGGAGGAGGAATGCAAAGCTCTTTATGCTGCAGCTCATTGTGCTCGACATCAAAGATCGCAAATAACTCGCAAAGAGCAAAATGCGCCGAAATCACCTCTTCTTCGACCAAGGGAATGGCGATCTTCATATTCTACTCCTTCCCTCCGTATGCCGCCGTAAGACAAAAGCCGATATGTCCGATCCGGAGTCATTCCGGAATGTTGAGAAACTCCTTTATTTTGTTTACAAGAACGCCGGGATCCACAGGCTTATCATAAAAATAGTCGACGGGAAGCCATTCTTCATGGGGTGCAAACCGGTACGGCACTTTTTTTTCTATGTGAACCGCCGTCAACAGAATAATAGGAAGTTCATTCATGCCGAGCTCTTCCCGGATCTTTCTTGCCACCTCAAATCCTTCGAAGCCACTCGGCATGATGACATCCAGGATAACGAGGTCCGGCTTTTCGGATTGCACCTTCTCTATTCCTTCCTGTGGATTATAGGCCGATGCGACCTCAAAGTCATGTTTTTCGAGCACGATCCGCGTGGAATATTGGAAATCCTTATCATCATCGATTATCAGAATTTTTGACATGAAAACTCTCCTCACAGGCATTCAAGAGATGGAAAGCAATGCCGATTCCGCCGCATTGACAAACTGATACACAATGGGAGATGCGGTCAGCGCCGGGTGCGTGCCCATCTGGAAGCAGGCTATGTCATCGATCGTCATCCTGTGCTGAATGCAGGCACTTGCAACATTGATCAGCTCACCCACTGCATTGTCGCCTCCCATCTGTGCGCCAATCAGAACCCTGGTTCGCTTCTCAAAAATCAATTTGACTTTCTGGTTCGCCATTCCCGGCATACCTCCTGGGTGTCTGTTTGGTCCTTCGGCCACGCCGGTTACCACGTCGTAACCTTGACTCTTGGCAAACTGCTCCGACAGGCCCGCCACGGCGAAGCTGTGTTCTCCCAATGCTGAAGAAAACACGCCGATCGTGCCGACGCTTTCCCTTTGAATTCCAAAGAGATTCGCTCCGTCTATTCTGGCCTCCGAACAGGCAATGGAGGCTAGCTTGAGTCTCGACGGTACTCCGCCGAAGAAAGAAAACTTCTCGGCACAATCGCCGCAAGCGAAGATATTCTCGTCGGATGTCCGCATGGTTCGATCGACCCAAATCGAGCCAGTCGGACCAAGGCGGAGATTCGCCTCTTTTGCCAGGGTCACATTGGAAACGGTGCCAATTCCCACGATCACGACATCGGCATCCAAAGCGGTGCCATCGGAAAATTTTACCGCTTCTGCCTTTTTGTTGCCCTCAATCGCGGTCACCTTCTGGTCACTCATGATGCGCACGCCCCGCTCGCGCAGATAGCCCTCGGCTTCTTCACAGAATTCCGGATCAAAAGCAAGCTGAAGACAGTGGGGCAAAAGCTCACAGATGGTAATCTCGTGGCTTCCCAGCTTGTTGATCTCGTCAGAAACCTCTACACCGATGAATCCGCCGCCGATTACAACGACCTTCTTTAGAGCTTTCAAGGTTTTCTGCATGTAAGCGAGATGGTCTACATCTTTGTAAACGGGGAAAACATTCTCTTTGTCGAAACCGGGAATGGGAGGCATCATCGGAACCGACCCCGTAGCCAAAACCAACTTTTCATATCCGATTTCTTCTCCTGACTTCGTCCGCAGCTGCTTCTTGTCTTTAATGATCTCTGCAACTTCATCCAACATGATTTCCACGTCATTTTTTTCGAGAGGGGTATCAGGTATGAGATTCTTGTCCGCGCTTTCGACAGTGCCGAAGATATAGGGGATTCCGCACGGTATCGGAACAAGCTTCTCCTTACGGACAAGCAGTATCTTTTTATCTGGATAATGCCTTCGTGCCGTAATCGCTGTAGTGAGGCCCGCAGCACTCCCCCCGATTATCACCACATCCGATTGCTTCATTCTTGACTCCTCCTCTATTCTCTCTCTGGGGGTCGATTCTTAGCGCTTTCCTAGTGATCGCAGATATTGTCTCCCGATTCCAAACGGCCTCCCAGGAATTGCTCCACGACGTCTTCGGGAACCTGCGGATGCGCCCCGCAGACAATTTCCACCCCGACTGCCCTGAATATGTCCTGGGCGCGTCGGCCCATTCCACCGGCGATCACCACATCGACTCCCTGCTCCTTGAGCCATCTCGGCAACAGGCCGGGTTCATGTTGAGGCGGATTCAGATCCTTGCGATTCTTCACCGATCGATCCTCTACCTGAAACAGGGCAAACTGCTCGCAGTGGCCGAAATGGGATGAGAGCTTTCCCTCGGAAAGCGGAATGGCAATAGTCATGTTTGTTTTTCTCCTTCTATGATTCTGTCGATGATGGGTTGGAAATGCCCTTCATCGGAATGTGTGAGCACATAGGGCTCACCCTTGTCGCCGGAATCCACAATCTCCGGTTTTATAGGAATCTTCCCTAAGAAGGGAACATTCATATCCAGAGCGGCGGTTTTCCCCCCGTTTTGCGAAAAGAGATTGATCGCTTTGCCGCAGTGCGGACAGATCAAGCCGCTCATATTCTCTATCACGCCTAAAATGGGCATGTTTACCTTTCGGCAGAAGGTAATCGACTTGCGGATATCCAGAAGCGATACTTCCTGAGGAGTGGTGACAATTATCGCCTGCGCCGCGGGAATGACCTGGGCGACTGTCAAGGGTTCATCGCCGGTTCCGGGAGGAGAGTCTATAATGAGGAAATCGAGTTCTTCCCATAGAACGTCGGTGATGAACTGCTTGATAGCGCCTATCTTCAAGGGCCCCCGCCAGATGACCGCAGTGTCCCTGCTATCGAGAAGGGCAGCCATGGATATTACCTTGAGGTTTTCGCTGAAAGAGATAGGTATCAACTGCTGTCCGGCTATTCCCAAAGGCTTTCCTTCCAGCCCCAGCATCTTTAAAGTGCTTGGTCCATGAAGATCCACATCCATCAGTCCCACCCGATATCCCTTCTGGGATATCCCAACCGCCAGATTGATCGCAACGGTACTTTTGCCCACTCCACCCTTGCCGCTCATCACGATGAAGATTCGCTTTATCTTGGCGAGGCTTCGGGCGATCCTCTCGTCCTGCTCGCTGATCATGCGCTCCCGTTCCTTCTGCGCTTCTGCCATTTCCATACCTCTTTTGGAATCGTTTCACATCAAATATAACAAATCTGTTGACAAATGAGAATATGTTCGTTAGATTTAATTGAGAATATTCTCACTATTTAAGAGAATAAATCAAGAGGTGAGGAGGATCTTAATGCCAAGAGGAGATAGAACGGGTCCAAGTGGATTCGGACCTATGACAGGACGGGCTGCCGGCTAC
Organism: uncultured Spirochaetales bacterium; assembly: GCA_964561715.1. GTDB lineage: Bacteria > Spirochaetota > Spirochaetia > SZUA-6 > CAZLRN01 > CAZLRN01. The sequence goes on along the minus strand of CAZLRN010000002.1, from coordinate 20,288 downwards.
TGTGCAGGCTATGCCGTGCCAGGATTTATGAATCCCGCAGGGGGCAGAGCCGGCGCCGGCTTTGGACCGGGTTTTATGGGACGCGGGGGCGGAAGGGGATGGCGAAACCAGTACTACGCTACAGGCTTGACCGGGTGGCAGAGAGGCTTTGTGCCCCCGTATCCGGCAGCTGCGCCCTTTGCTTTCCCCGGTTTTCAAGCAACAGCTCAGCAGGAAACGGATGCACTCAAAAATCAGATCCAATTGATGGAGGAGAGCATCAAGGCGGCGCAGGAGCGTATCAAAGAGCTCGAAGAAAAGGAACAGTAACTCCTAGGGGCGGGATCGGCAATTTCAGGCAACCTTTCCTTCGAACATTATAAAAGGGGAAGCAAATATGAAAATAATCATCAGCTCAACGGGTGAAGGTATTGACTCCGAAGTGGATCAGCGCTTCGGACGTTGTCGGTATCTCGGTGTATACGATACCGAAAGCAAGGAGTACAGCGTCATTGATAACGCTGCCCGGTCGGCTTCCGGTGGCGCTGGTATTCAGTCAGCCCAGACGGCAGCAGAAACCGGAGCGGAAACGGTTTTAACAGGTAACCTCGGACCCAATGCCTGGCAGGCTCTTCGGACAGCAAAAATGACTATCATTACCGGAGTTACCGGAACCGTATCCGAAGCGATCAAGAAATTCTCGAAGGGAGAATACAGCTCAGCTGATAAGCCAACCGTGCAATCTCATTTTGGATTGAAGTAGCAGGCGTCGTACCCGACGCCTGCACCGAACGGAAATATAAAAAGATGAAAGGTTATACACTCACTGCAAGTTTAGAGGATTATCTGGAGGCTATCTACAGCATCGTACAGAGAAAAACAGCCGCCCGGCCAACAGATATCTCTGAACAGCTTGGAGTGAGCCGTCCCTCCGTTACAGGCGCCCTGCATTCACTCGCTGAGAAGAATCTCATCAACTACGAGCCATACGACATCATTACTCTGACTATCGATGGTGAAAAAGCTGCCAAAGATATTCTACACAGGCATATGGTACTACAGGAGTTTTTTAAAGACGTGCTGGGAGTGAGCAGCGAGAACGCAGCGGACAGTGCATGCAAGATGGAACACTCTGTCTCGAAAATCATCCTGGAGCGGCTAACGCAGTTTATTGAGTTTACAAAAATTTGCCCCAGGGCAGGTACAAAATGGATAAAGGCCTTCGAGAATTTTTGCGAAAATCCCAACTCCTTTGAAAACTGTGAACGTTGTATTTCAAGCTGCCTGGATGATTTAAAGTCTATGAGAGAAGCTAAACCACAACAATAGCAGTTCTGCATCCCTGATAAAACCTTATCTCCGTTCTCGCCGGACTGATTTATTGCTCTGATTGAACCGTATCCATAAGAAGGTCTTTCAATCGATCCAAGGAAATCTCCTGTGTCCTGATGGGAATTCCCATCCAATCACAAAATTCGAGGATCTCCTCCGGATGCTCTTCAGAATATGCATTCCAAAAGCCAATCCCATCCAGCAAGATGACTCCTGCGTTATGTTGAGGAAAATGCTCATTTGCCTTGCCTTTGTCCCAATCCTGGAACACATAGTTGCGGTATAGCACCCACCCCGGCGTAAACCATAATACTTTCTCTCCTCTGCTGATCCGTTTCCGCTCTTCAGAGCCAGCCAATATGTCAACGCAATGGGTAGCGTTGATTCGGTGGATTCCCGGCCCTTGTTCGGCAATGATATCATCGACTGTTCTACCAGGCTCTGCAGGGTTCATATAGCAAAACTTCCCCCCATAAACAACGATTATATTGTTGGTATGTTTCTTGGCATTGCCTATCTGCCTGATAAGCTGAACCTCAAGCTCTTTGGGCACTTCATGCCTTCCTGGTTCTGTATAGAGTATCTCTCGAGCATGCAAAAAGCCTATTTCTCTCAAATACTGCAGCTCTGGCCTCATTGTTCCACAGGCTACGATCGAATAATCCTCAAAGGAGCTTTGAGTTTTCTTCTCTTCTCTTTTTCTCACCATCTCACCGTTCCATGATTGCTTGTTTTGGAAATCGCCTTATATAGAATTTCTCCCCTTCAAAGACAGTCTCAAGTATCAACTTACGCTTAACCAGCTCGTCAATCACCGAATCGTCCGAACCGGCCCGGCGTAGAAAAGACTGCACAGCCTTCTTCCGCATGGGATGAACGGCGGTGATGCTCAAGAGGTCTTCCTCGACCTGGCCGGTGGAGGCGAAGGCATCTCCTTCGTACCCGATGAGATACTCAACATGATCCAGTTTCTTGCTGAAAAGCTGATAGGCCCGGTTGACGAATCTTTCAGTCGGCGGGAGTGCTCTCCGTTCTGCGGGTGGCCTGGTCGGGATCGAGAGGTAAGAACGGGCAGGCTGCAACCGGTTCAAAAATTCGGCCACTGCGGCGAGATTATCCTCGCCCTGGTTCATCTCTCTTACCAGCATCGTTTCGGTAATGAGCTCACCGCTGAACTCCCGGCTGAAAGATTGCATTCCCTCCATAATCTCCTTCAATCCAAGGGAAGGCACCGGTCGATTGGTTTCGATCCAAATTCGGTAAATCGTCGAATCTACTTTGAGAGAAACCCAATCGGCCTTCAGAAGGTCCTGCCGTACATCCCTCCTTCCCATCAGCGACGCGTTTGTGATGACCGCTATCCTGAATCCCATATCATGGAGGAGGTCAATGCTTTCGCCCAGCTGTAAATCCAGGCTAGGTTCGCCGTCGGGAACAAAGGTAAGGTAGTCTATGGTTTCACCCTTCTGCCTCGTCTTCTCAGCTTTTTCCCGAACCGCCTCAAAGATCTGCTCCGGGCTGTAAAAAACCCGCCTTTCCACTTCGCGATTCAGGGTGCGGCCCAATTGGCAATAGACACATGAATAGCTGCAAATCTTAGGGGGAATATTATTGATTCCCAGGCTACGTCCCAAACGCCTTGAAGGAACGGGACCAAAAGCAATCATCACACCACCTCCGCTGACTCTTACCGCGGCACGAGCGTGCTCTAGCGAATCTTAGCCAGTGAGTCTTCTACCGTGCCGCTCATTTCAAAGGCACGGATACCGCGCTCTTTCAGGGCATCGGTCATGTTGGCACCAAACTTTCCAGCCGCTACAGCATCAACCTTTCTGTCGGCCAGCATCTTGGCCACGCCAAATCCAGCTCCCCCTCCGCCTAGAGCGAAGGGATTTTTCAGTTCTTCCAGCAGCTCGCCTCGCTCGTTGAAAATCAGATAGAACGGGGACTTCCCCGCCTGAGCGCTGATTTCAGATTCGTTACCTTTTTTTAGAACCGCTATAGCAATGATCAATTCTTTTTGCCTCCTCTAGAAAGGATGCGTTCCACCAGGTACCCGTTCAATACAGAAAAGAGAAGCATGTACATGGTGAGAACCGCTACTAATCTCAATCCGAAGTAATAGATCATCATCGGCAGAAGGGGTATCTTCACAGCTCGATTGTAGAGAAAAGTGGCAATCAGTGCGTCCCGCATTCCCTTCTCCTTGAGATCGCTCAACAGGGGATACCAGAGGTAGATCGGGCCGGCAGAGAGAATCCCAGCGATGATAGCGAGCAGCCAGCCCCCTTTTTCTCCCTCTTTGCCCAAATAGCGGACCACGGTCTTCTTTTCAATCACAAGATTGGATAAGAAAAGCAGTCCGAAGACAACTCCTAAAATCGGAAGTATCTTCAGTAACAGACGCCCAAAAACCTTCAATCCTCCCAGGGCTGTTTGGGGATCGAACAAACCGATAGCGATGTACAGAAAGCAAACTGAAACCAGAAACAGCCAATTCGCACCGATCCTTTCCATGATTTTTCTGATCATATCAGCCCCATGGTGAACACCGTGAGCATAGCGATGACGATAGCCATAACGAAGCTGACACCATTACGAGTCAGTGCAAATTGTTTTCCTAACATCATGCTTTCTGCGGGCAGCTGTATCACCCCCACAGTTACCCAGGTCAAGATAAACGCAACTACGGCAATCAAACTGACTCCATTCTTAAGAAGCTCTCCGCCAATGACATAGCTGGTCAGGGGATTCCCTGCTGCGACACCTCCAAAGACGGAGCCGATAAACGGATCAAGGAAAGTATTGCCAGTAAAAATCCTGGCAAAGAGCTCCTTTGAGACTGCGGTGTTGATAAGCCCGGCCAGCAATAGAACACCTGTCAAAACAGGAATGCTCATCTTTATATTGTTCAACAATCCGCGGGCGGCTTTCTTCAAAGTCGACAAAAACATTAGTCAAACCCCAATTTTCAAAGTTCTGAACGAGACATGATCGCTCTCTTGGTATTGTAACATATTTATTGACAAATGAGAATATGTTCATTATAATATTTTGAGAATATTCTCAATATGAGAATTTCGGTTAATATTGCCTTTATCATTATCCAGCGGATAACGAGTACCAATCTTGGGAAACGCAATGAAAATCGCCATCGCGAGCGGCAAAGGGGGCACCGGCAAGACAACGGTAGCTGTCAACCTGGCCTATGCCCTTGCTTCAACCGGTAAAGATATCAGGCTTCTCGACTGCGATGTGGAGGAGCCAAATGACCACCTCTTTATCAATCCCGATTCTATCGAAACGCATACCGTACAGATTCTCAAACCGGTCTTGAAAGCAGATAAATGCAGCGGATGCGGCAAATGTGCTGCAGTGTGCGCCTACAACGCCGTAATCGTAATCAAAGACGAGGCTCTTTTTTTTCCTGAGCTCTGTCACGCCTGCGGTTTCTGCAGTTATGCATGTCCCGAACAGGCCATCCAGGAAAGGCCCCGCACCGTTGGTTCTGTCCAGTTCGGAACCAGCAGCGCCAACTTTCCTGAAGCCCCATTTTCCCTTGTTTGGGGCCTTCTGAACATTGGCGAAGTCGCCGCCCCCGCTGTGATCCGTGAGGTAAAACAGCATGCAGACCCACAGGGAATCACCCTTATCGATGCCTCTCCGGGAACCGGCTGTCCCGTGGTGGCGGCGATCGACAATGCGGACGTCGTTCTCCTGGTCACGGAGCCTACCCCCTTTGGCCTCCACGATCTCAAACTTGCTGTTAACCTGAGTCTCGAACTGGGTATCCCCGTGGGGATTCTCATTAATCGCTCCGATGGCAGAGACACCATCATTGCCGAATACGCAGACAAAGCAGGCGTACCGGTGATCGGTAGGATTCCCTTTCGGAGATCCTATGCGGAAAGCTACTCCAGGGGAGAAATCCTCGCTAAAGAGTATCCCGAGCTTCGGCAGTCCCTGTCACAAATCTTCAATTCACTCGAAGGATTGATAACAAGCGTTCTCCCACAGGCTTCCATGGTGGACTCCCTCGACCTTTCGCAAAGCATCGATTCCCTTAGTAGGAGCATGGCGGAAGATTCAGACGTATCCTCAGATTCGGCTCCAAAAGAGATCGCAATCATAAGTGGGAAGGGGGGCACGGGAAAGACCACCGTGGCGGCTTCTTTTGCCTTGCTGGCCCATGATAAGATTATGGCCGACTGCGATGTGGATGCTGCCGATCTCCACCTGTTGCTTGACCCTTCTCCTGTCGAATCGAACGAGTTCATCGGCGGAAAAGCATACCAAATCGATCCATCAACATGCACGGCCTGCAGGAAATGCGTTGAGGCTTGTCGCTTTGAGGCCGTTCATCCCAACCTATCCCAAGCAGACGGTAGACCGGCATATAAGATTGACCCCTTCGCCTGTGAGGGCTGTGGTTTTTGTGCGTATGTCTGCCCAGAAAAAGCAATCTCCACTCACGACAATATCACAGGTAGATGGTACGTATCACGCACTCCCTTTGGGCCGCTCGTTCATGCTCATCTTGGAATCGGCGAAGAAAACTCCGGGAAGCTGGTCACCCAGGTGCGGAAAAAGGCGGCTGAGCTGGCTACCAGGCTCAGGGTCAATACGCTTGTGACCGACGGGCCCCCAGGGACCGGCTGTCCGGTTATCGCCTCGATTGCCGGTATCGACCTGGCACTTATCGTGACCGAGCCCACCGTCGCGGGAGCCCATGACCTGGAGCGCATTTTGCAGCTCTGCAATCATTTCAATGTTACCTCCTACGTGGTGGTCAACAAGGCGGACCTCAACATAGATCAAGCACAAATCATTGAAGAAATTGCAGAAGCTGCGGGGTCTCGGGTGATGGGGAAAATTCCTTTCGACAGGACCGTCGAGTATGCCCTCAGGAGGGGCAAAACCATAGTGGAAGAGGGTAAAGGTCCGGCTGCAGCAGCAATCCTCACCCTTTGGGAGGCCTTGGCGAGTAATATCGACCCTGACCATTCACGGAGTTTTTCGCTCTGATTGAGGAATTACTCCCACTCACTCTTGCGGTTCAAAGGCCTGTGGATACATCAGTGGCCTTAGTTTAAGCGCCTTTCTCTTCTTGTCAATGTGCCGGAGCATCATGTGAGCTGCCTCGATGGGATCGAGCTCGAAAGCCCATTTCCCCCCGGTCTCGGATTCAATCTCTTCGGTAAGATACCTGTGTAGGTTTTTGCTCCCCATTATCGGTAGGGGGTGCCCTATTACGGTATAGACCCCGGAGGCTACGAAGTAAAATCCGATTGAGACCGCTTTTTCACTCATCCATTCAGGCGCGGCTCCCGCAACGGGAAGATCTGAAATGTCCTCTCCAAGGCCCCCTTCGGCAACGACATTGGACAGGGTGGTGAGGATTCGACTGTTGTCGACGCAGGAGCCCAGGTGGAGCACGGGAGGGATCCCAACCGCTCTGCAGATCTCCTGTAATCCCTTGCCCGCATGCTTATAGGCCGCCTCTGGCTGAAGCAAGCCGTGCTTCGCACAGCTGATGGCATTACAGCCGGTGGTGACCACCAGGGTATCATTTTTTATCAGCTCCTTGACCATCTTGATATGGCCCTCTTCGTATTCCACATTGGGATTGGAGCATCCGACGACGCCTGCCGCACCCCGCAGTCTTCCGGCAATGACGGCATCGTTTAAGGGTCTGTATGTGGCTCGATACCTGCCACCGAGAAAGCTGAAAACCGACTCAGATGTAAAGCCTGCGACAAGGGATTCATTCTCACGCGGAATATATGCATTGTGGCCGTTTCTGTTCGCGAAGTTATTGATACCGGTCTCGAGAATCTCCGTTGCTATTTCGAGGGCCCGATCTTCGTGGAACTCGATATGAGTCACACCTGGCATCTTGGCTTTGGGCGAGGTGGTCACCAGTTCTGTGTGAAAGCATTGGGCAACCTTGCTCAAACCCGGCATCAGACACTGCACGTCCACAACCATGAGATCGACCGTTCCCGTCAGAATGGCCAGCTCCTGCTGGAGAAAGCTTCCTGCCACGGGAATCCCGTGTCTCATCAGGATCTCATTGGCCGTGCAGCATATCCCCGAGATGTTGATTCCCGATGCTCCCTTTTCTTTCGCCTTCTCGATCAGCCTCGAATCCTGGGACACGACAGCGATGATGTCCGAAAGTGTCGGTTCATGTCCGTGCACAACTACATTGACCTGCTCTTTTTTGAGCACTCCCAGATTGGCTGTAGCGCGTATAGGATTGGGCGAACCGAAGAGAACATCTGATATCTCCGTTGCGATCATCGAGCCTCCCCAGCCATCGGAAATCGCCGTGCGCAGGCCTTGTTTAATGATATTTTTATAGTCGGCATCGACTCCGATATGCGTGCGGTGCATAATCTCGACAATCTCCCGATCCACGGCTCGAGGCATGATGTCGAGTTTATGCCAGAGCTCCTGTCTCGTCTTCGGGGCTTTGGCCGTCATTTTCAGATATCCCTCCTGACGACCAAACTCCTCGAGTGCCGAAAGAGCGACGTCCTGAGCGATCTCCTTTATATCCCGTCCCTTGGTTTCGATCTGGTAGATTTCGGCAATGCTCTTCAGCTTCGCCTCGTCTTTGATTCCGTAATCACTATCTGAATCCCGGCTTGCCATGAGAAGCGTATGAGCGATATCGCGGCCATGATCCGAATGGGCCGCCGCTCCGCCGGCGATCATTCGAATCAGGTTCCTCGCAACTATGGTGTCGGCGTTGGCGCCGCACACTCCGAGCTTGGGTCCGTTGCCGAAAGGATCAATACGACAGGGTCCCATGCTGCAGTTCCGGCAGCATATTCCCAAGCGGCCGAAGCCACACTGGGGTTGCATCGCTTCGAACCTATCCCAGACGATTTCTATGTTTTCTTCGGCAGCTCGCCGCACCATCAAACGCGATGCACCATCCGCATAGGTTAGTTCTTTGGCCAATTTGATCTTCTCCTCTCAGAATGCCAGTTTTTCTTTCTCAGCCCATTTCGTGCTTTGGATTTTTTTATGAGAATAATCTCAATAGAATCATATCGAACTTATTCTCATTAATCAAGAGACCTCGCTGCTTTGTTGAAAGTTGACATTGACTTGCGTTACTCTGATGATTTGACTTG
>CAZLRN010000002.1:2971-11732 GCA_964561715.1 uncultured Spirochaetales bacterium | reverse complement strand
GATGATTTGACTTGCGTTACTCTGGTGATGTAGATATATTCCTGTAAAACGGATCTAGAAAAATGGCGTAGCCACGGCAAATAGGACTTTTCCTGTGCGACACCAGAAGCACTTTATGACCGCGGGTCTTTTGGAGAACAAAGGAGGAGGACGGCAATAATCCCGAGATTCTTTGATGAGAAGAATTACCTGAAGCTGGCCTATGCGGCGATGGTGCGGGCGAGGCAAAAGTGACGATGTGTGAAAATGCGTCCATCAAAAATCTCAGTTGCCGGTGCATATGAGCTTAGGCAAGAGAATAATTGACACGATACAAAATTTTGACCTGGAACTTCTGGTAGAGAGAGCTCAGGTCGGACTGACATACAGTGCCGTACAACTCCAAAACGGGAGTACAGGTGTGGCGTACAGCTTTCCTCGAAGCGGATGCGGTGTCGAGATCGAAAACGGCTGGCCTCTTCGAGGTAAACAGGCGGGTGAGCTCATATTCAAACTCGGAACGAAAAATCTTCCCTCATCGTCTTTGGCAATGGCTACAATCAATGCTCTTATCAATAGCTATGTGCCATTCCGAGAGAAAGACGCGGGAGATACCCTCGAGGCTATCGACTTGAGAAATGGAGATCAGGTCTGCATGGTCGGCTGTTTTTTGCCAATAGTCGAAAAACTAAAAAGAAAATCGATTTCCACCGCCGTCGTAGACCAGGTGCCAAAGCCCGGTGCACTGCCGGAAGAGAAAAGTGCCGAGCTGTTACCGCGCAGTCAAGTGGCTATCATCACCGCAACTGCCATCATTAATGGCACGATCGACAGGTTATTGGACCTGGCACAGAAATGTCGTGAAGTGGTCCTGCTTGGCCCATCTACGCCGATGCTGGCCGAAGCTTTTCGAGGAACTCCAGTTAGTCTTCTTTCCGGGATCCGAGTGGATAAGCCGGACGAGCTCTTTCAAGTCATCGCAGAAGGCATGGGGTTCAAGATATTCAAGAGTTTTGTTTCGAAGGTTAACCTGAGAATCAGCGAATGAGACATTATACGAAACGAGTGGTGAAGAAATTCAGGAGGGATTCCATTCTATGATGAAGAAATCAAGAGCTTTTCCATTAGTCATTATCCTGTTGTTGGCCTCATTGTCAGCCGCTGTCGCTGAGACCGGCGAAGCCGCCGGAGCTGCCTCCGAAACGCCAGATATCATGTGGCTGACCTGGGTCGGCTCCATAGCAGCTCTTCTGTTTGCCTTCTTCATGGGTTTCAGTATCCTTAAGAGGAACGCCGGCAACGAGACCATGCGCGATATCAGCCGTGCGATTCAGACCGGAGCCGCCGCCTACCTGGGCCAGCAGTACAAGGTCGTAGCCATCTTTTTCGGACTCCTCTTCGCCCTTTTTCTCGTTCTCTCCTTCGGTCTGCACATGATCTCCGTATTTGTGCCTTTTGCCTTCATAACTGGGGGATTCTTTTCCGGTCTCGCCGGATACATCGGAATGTTCGTCGCGACGCGCTCGAACTCCCGTACAGCATGGGCGGCTAATACCTCCCTTAATGAGGGTCTCCGAACGGCCTTCTCTTCGGGGACAGTCATGGGAATGGTAGTCGTAGGACTGGGACTACTGGATCTGTCCATCTGGTGGCTGGCCCTGAGACTCTTCGACGTTCCGGTAAAAGAAATCCCGCCGATTATGATCACCTTTGGAATGGGCGCCTCTTCAATGGCTCTCTTCGCCCGCCTCGGAGGAGGCATATTCACCAAAGCAGCCGACGTGGGAGCCGATCTCGTCGGTAAGGTAGAGGCAGGCATACCTGAAGACGATCCGAGGAACCCGGCAACCATCGCCGATAACGTGGGAGATAATGTGGGAGACGTCGCCGGAATGGGAGCGGATCTCTATGAATCATACGTTGGATCCACCGTCGCCACCATGGCGTTGGGAGGCGTTGCATCGTTTAATCTCCCGGAGATATCGGATCTGCAGCTCATTCAGATACCGGTCGCTGTTGCAGCAATCGGCGTTCTCTGCTCCATCATCGGCACCTTTTTTATCAGGGCAAGGGAAGACGCGACTCAAAAGGTTCTCCTCGGGGCACTTCGAAGAGGAATATACATCTCAACGGCTTTGATTACAGTGGCGTCTTTCGCCGTTATTTTTCTCTCCCTCGGTCCCCGCTACATGGGAATCTGGGGTGCCCTGATTGCGGGCCTACTCGCTGGAAACATCATCGGCTACAGTACCGAGCGCTACACCTCTGATAACTATGCACCGACCCGCAATCTCTCTGAACAATCGAGGACCGGACCGGCTACTCTGATCATCGAAGGACTATCCCTCGGCATGGTCTCGACTCTTATACCGATTTTGTCTGTGGTATTTGCCACTCTTGCTGCATTCTTTCTTTCTGGAGGACCGGATCACCCCGCTCTGGGCCTCTACGGAATAGGGCTGTCTGCTGTGGGCATGCTTTCGACTCTTGGGATTACCCTTGCCACTGATGCCTACGGTCCAGTGGCGGACAACGCAGGCGGTATAGCGGAGATGTCCAGGCTTTCGCCAACGGTAAGAGAGAGAACCGACGCCCTCGATGCCCTGGGAAACACCACTGCCGCCACGGGCAAAGGATTTGCCATTGGTTCTGCCGCGCTCACGGCTCTTGCGCTTCTCGCCGAGTACGGCAACAAGATCAAGGAAGCCATAGAAAATCTGTTCAACTACAGAACCATACCCACTAATATAGAGCTCATCGATTCGGGTCTGCTCCATGTGACCAGGGGGCTTCAAGGGATCATCGAAGAAATTCAGATGAGCATCGATTTGCTCGATCCCCGCATTCTCGTGGGACTATTTCTCGGCGGCGTCCTGCCGTTCGTCTTTTCCGCCTTCTCAATGCGAGCTGTGGGCAGGGCGGCCGGAGAGATGGTAAATGAGGTCCGAAGGCAATTCAGGGAAAAACCCGACATCATGAAAGGAACCGAGAAGCCCGACTATGCCGCCTGTGTCGCGATATCAACTAAAAGCGCCCAAAAAGAGATGGTTGCGCCTTCGGTTCTGGCGATATCAGCACCCATCTTGGTCGGTATCTTGCTCGGCCCCTTTACCGTTATTGCCATGCTGGCGGCAGCGCTGGCGTCCGGCTTCGTGCTCGCCATAATGATGGCAAACTCCGGAGGTGCATGGGACAACGCAAAGAAATTTGTGGAAAAAGGCGCCCATGGCGGAAAAGGTTCGTCTGCTCATGCGGCGGCAGTAGTAGGAGACACCGTAGGAGACCCCATGAAGGACACCTCGGGACCGGCAATAAACATCCTCCTCAAGCTCATGTCCATGGTCTCCATTGTCTTCGTGCCCGTATGTCTAGCCTTGAATGAGCTGATACTGGCGATTTTTTAGCTTCAGGAGAACCTATAGGTCACTCTGTGATATCCTCCAGAGCTGTGAAACGGTAATCAGATTCTTTTATAGACCACCTGATACCACATCCCGATGTTCGATGAGATGATTTCTGCTTGCCTGAGACTTATGGAGCGAAAAGAGAGTTCCGACAATGCATTTCAATCAAAATACATATTTTCAGCAACCAGATATTGAAAATTTTCGCCTTCGACCTCATTCGGTTTGATGTGTTTGAGGATGGATTTCAATTGCTCCGCTTCCTCTCTCTTCTGTTTCGAGCACAGTATATCCCTGGCCCCGGCCAAAGCCCCGTTGCCGAAGCGGATATACCGATCCTTGTGAGTCTTTGGCAGCAAGCCAATAGCCATGGCGTTTTCAGCGTTCATGAAATTGCCGAAAGCCCCTGTTAAATAAACGTTTTTGACTTCCTCAGGAGCGATGCCGTAATAGCGGATAAGCAGATCCTGATCAGTGCGCAATCCAGCTTTGGCGATGATCAGCTGGTTGATATCATCCTGCGTTATCGAGAGAGAGTCCGTTATGTGGAAGGCTTTGTCTATCCTGGCTCTGCTGTTAACAATCCCGTTTCTTACGAGCTCGGCGAGCAAATCGATCACCCCGGAGCCGCAGAGCCCGAGAGGACTTTTATCGCCGAGGGTTGTAAATTGCACCTTTCCATCATCGATTGTCAGCTGAGTGATGGCTCCCTCGATAGCGCCAACACCGCAACGAATCTGGTATCCCTCATAGGCTCCACCCGCCGCGCAGGAAGCGGTCAGCAGCCTATTTCGATTCCCGACAACTACCTCTCCATTGGTTCCTATATCAATGATCATTCCAAACGTCTCGCTTTGATACAACCTGGTGGCGATGATATCAGCCAGGCAGTCGGACCCAGCATGACCTCCGATAAGCGACGGACCATATACGATCGCCTCAGGGTGAACATCCAGCCCCATCTCAGATGCTTTTCTCGTCAGGGCCGATAGAGAGGCAGCCTCAAAAGGAATAACTCCCAAAGTCCGAACATCCTCGCCAAAAAAGAGATTCCTCATTGTGCTGTTACCGACAGCCAGGACTTCATAGATCCGGTTTCTAATGGAATTTTCATTCTCAAGCTGTTTCTCGAACTCTCTGAGCGAGCGATTGATCCCGCCAATCACCGCTTCCTGAAGCTCTCTCAGCCCGTTTTCATGTTGCATGGTATACCCGATCCGGGATATCACCTCGTTTCCATAGGAGATCTGAGGATTCTTGCTGGCCAATGGCTTGCCGACATTCTCGCCTGTTTGAAGGTCTACCACCTGCATCACCAAAGTTGTGGTGCCAATATCTATGGCCAGACCTAAAATACGACCCTCGAAAGGGCCTAAATCGGCACCATTTGAGTGGACCACTCTTCCGTTTTTTCTATAGACGCAAGGCTGCAGTTCCACCTCCGTCTGGGTAAAATCCGAGAGTATGGTGTACTTACCGAAATCGGGGATATAGACGTAGATATCCCTTGTGCTGTCGGCAATTCTGGCCTGACAGGCCAACCTCTGATCGGACTCGAGCTCTCCCCGTCTATAAAAGCTCTCTTCGCCTTCCGTCTTCTCTGAAAGCGCTTCGGCTCCTCTCTCTATTCGGATGATATCTTTTCCGCAGATACCATGCCCGCCACACTCCGAGTTGATTTCTACCCCGCCGACTCGCCGAAGGTGCTGCAAAACAGTTTCGCCGGCACGAATTTCTGTTCCATCTCGTCCCCTGGCATACTGGGGGAAATAGATCCTTGCCATTCGCTTTTTCTCCTTTGGGCTTAATGATGGCAAGGAGGTCGTTCGCAGGGACTCTCCCTTCCACAACAGGGCACTTCGTGCCCGCAGCGAGAGAGCCTATCTTGACCTGACTGGCCAACGCTGTCTCTCGATATAATCCCGGCACCGGCACTGAAAAGGCGTCGCAGAGCCCCTTGGCACTGGGGACACACTTCCAGTGATTTGTCGTTGATCCCCTGGAATTTATCAAAACGATATCCGCATTCTAAACATTCATATTCGTAGGTAGGCATAATCGACCTCCGTGCTCCTTCTTGTCCGTAAGCACTATTCAATAGAATAATAATGAACATATTCTCATTTATCAATAAGTCTGGTACATTAAATATAGGGGAACGTATAAAAATGATATGCCAGGAGCCTAAAAAATCGGAGATTTGACTATTTAGGCCCGAACTGTGGTGCAACTACGACGAAAACACTGAAGCTTTCAAGCCAAATCATGAAAAAAATGGAACTGCGAATATATCCTGATTCGATGCTGCGGACCAACGCGAAACCGGTCGAGTATGTTGGCAAGAAGGAACGTGTTATTCTTCAGTCCATGCTGGTAAACATGGAGCGCTGGAAAGGTGTGGGTCTGGCGGCCCCGCAAGTGGGGTTTGCCTTACGTTTGCTTGTAGCCGAGTCGGCAGGATTAAAGCTGGGCATCGCAAATCCGGTCATTCTCGAAGGCAGGGGATTGGAAGAGATGCTTGAAGGCTGTTTAAGCATTCCTGGCACGGAGGTGAACGTTGCAAGACAGGCTGCTGTTTGGATTCGCGCGGTCGATCTCGAAAACAAGAAGGTGGAGCACAAGTTCCAAGGGCTTCTGGCGCGTATCGTGCAGCACGAAATAGACCACTTAAACGGCGTATTGATCATCGATCGCGGTGTGCCGTCTGATTCTCGGCACAGGTGAAAATCGCTCATCAAGAAAAACCAAAAACACGTGTTCTGTTCCCATGCCTTCAAGGTGCCAGATGCAAGTATAGGAGAGCAAATGATTGCGGAAAAGAAAGCAAAGATGAGATGGAACTTTGTGATGGGACTGCTCCATGGGGTATTTTTCACAGGTGGTATGGCCTTTAGTAATCCCACCGTAATTTTGCCTGTATTTCTGAATAGCTTAAGCGCTTCCAAATCTGTGGTAGGCTTTTTCTCCAGCATTATGAGAAGCGGATCTTTCCTGCCCCAATTGTTCGTCGCGAGCAAGATAAGGGCAAGGGAGCATAAAAAGCCAGTTCTCATATTTGCAATAGTTGTAAGAATGCTCTGCTGGGGAGCTTTGGGAATCCTAACCTTTTTTTTCGGGGCAGATAATCCAGCTGGTGTTTTGTATTCGCTTTTCTTCCTTCTTACGCTCTTCTCCTTTATGGGTGGTGTAGCAGTTATACCCTTTATGGATATATTTGGTGGGACGATTCCCTCTAACTTAAGGGGAAGGTTTTTTGGTCATCGCCAGCTGTGGGGGGGACTTTTGGCTGTGGGTGCAGGTTTTGCGGTAAGGTATATCCTAGGAAGTCAAAACATACCCTTTCCCAAGAACTATTCCCTTCTGTTTCTGCTCTCTTTTGTATTCATCGGCATTTCGTATATCGCTTTAGGTTCAGTGAAGGAGCCGGTCTATAAAACTTCCACGCAAGATATGAGCTTTGGCTACTTCTTGAGAGAAGCTTTTGGGATTATAAAAAGTAACAAAAACTATCTCCGGTTTGTCATCCTTCGGATTCTTGCAGGTGGAGGAGGGGTGGCTCTTCCCTTCTACGTGCTTTATGCAAAGGACACGCTAAATGTGGACTTGGCGATGGTGGGCACGTTTGTCGCTGCGCAGATGTTTGGCGGAATCCTATCAAACATCCTGTGGGCCCATCTTTCAGATTCCTTGGGAAACAGGCGTGTAATTCAGATTTGCGTTGTTTTAAGAGTATTGATTCCTATAACGGCCCTTTTGATACCTGGAAAACTCTCACACATCTATATACTTGTTTTTGTTCTTATTGGTTTTGTGACAAGCGCAGAGATAATTGGACCCACAAATTTCCTTCTGGACATGGCCCCCGATGATATGCGGCCGACTTATGTTAGCCTTACAGGTACATTGACTGCTCCTATAATGTTCTTTCCCTTGATCGGAGGTCTACTGCTGCAATATATCTCATATAGGTCTGTCTTCATTCTCGCAGCGGTTTCAGTCGCAGGGGGTTTGGTTTTGAGCTGTTTTCTAGAAGAACCTAGAGATCAGGAGCACAGATTTAAACATGTCTAAAGAAGCATTTGCATGTTGAAGGTGTCAAAATGCTATTACCAAGTAATAGTCCTCCTCTCACTGATGACTCATGCTCACTCGGAAGACGAAGTTCTTCTGGACAGCAATTCCCACATCGTTTGCTGAGATAAAATCACCGCGGGCATAGAGAATCCGCTCGCAAACTATATGATCGGAGATGAACTTCATTGATCACCGTACATGTATTCGACTGGGCCTTTAAGATACCTTTTCTGCTGTGTAGAGCTTGTGGCTTGAACAACCAGCCGCTTTGATGGAGGAGGAATAAATATGAAAGGGAAAAACGTTTGCCGTTGGTATGATGAAACATCCGGTATGAAAAGAGCAAATGACGCCGGGATGCTTGATAGAAGCTGGATAGAGAACTACTGCCTTAAGGGAGGGAAAAACTGCGTCCGCAAAAAGAGGTTCGAGGAGGAAGGATACGTATCTCCCGACTATGTTTTGCCCGATGGGACTATAAGCGAGAAGCTGAAGAAATGGGTCACTGGTGCCTGATGAGCCCGCCTGACGTGTAAAAAGCACATATGCAATATCTTTACTTCATACCTCCAGTGTTTTTTGCCATTGCATTTGTTTTCTCGATGCTGGGCATGGGGGGCTCACAGCTGTACATCCCGATTCTCTATTGGCTGGGCATGGATCTCAAGACCCAGGCCATACCCCTGGGTATGCTATTGAACGTTGTTAATTCTTCATCCGCAGCATTTACCTATGCGAGAAAAAGCCTGGTTCAGTGGAAAATCGCCGTGCCGTTCGGGATAACAATGTCGGCTTTTGCCCCTTTGGGCGCCATGGTCAATCTTCACCTGCCGACGAAACCAATAGTCCTCATCTTTGCCGCCTTTACCGCTTCGGCAGCTGTGCTTATGATCAGCGGGTGGCGACCAAAAGCCGGGTCGCTGTCGAGAAGATCCAGGATCATGCTCGGGTTTACAGCTGGAAGCATTCTCGGTTTCTGTGCAGGACTCCTGGGAAGAGGCGGGGGCAGCTTTGTGGTTCCGTTACTCTACTTCGCAGGACTAGAACCCAGGCTGGCGGCAGCTACATCAGCGGTCGTTGTGTCTTTGTCCGGGATGTCCAGCTTCCTCTCGCACCTAACAACAGCTGCAAGACCGGACTGGCTTGTGTGGGCTCTGAGTGGTGCAGCCATTTTACTTGGAAGCCGCATCGGTTCAAGAATCATGGCAGAGAAATTAAACTCGAAATCTGTCAAGCTCGTCTTTGGACTGGTGCTCTTGACCGTGGCGGCTATTCTGGCGGTAAAGGAGCTCGCTTAGCATGAG
>CAZLRN010000002.1:0-2871 GCA_964561715.1 uncultured Spirochaetales bacterium | reverse complement strand
GAGCTCGCTTAGCATGAGAACGTCCCTTGACCGTATCCCTTGCTTCATCCACGAAGCGCTGGAAGTCGGACGCTTCGTGACGGATGATACAGCGTTGCTCGAGAGGATCGTGAAAGACACCCTATCGGGGCAACCGAACATACGAACAACTGCCCGCCAGCGCCCCGGCATTGGGGACACATTTTCAGTGATATATCGTTGATTCCCTGGAATTTATCAAAACGATATCCGCATTCCAGGCATTCATATTCGTAGGTAGGCAAAACAGACCTCCACATTACTTCTCGCTCGAAAGCATCATTCAATAAAATAATAATGAACATATTCTCATTTATTAACCGATTAAGTATATTAAATTGAGAAGACCGCATAAAAATGATATGGCAGGAGCCTAAAAACTCGGAGATTCGAACTGGATCTCAGAGCATTCCCATGCCGGAGATCATGCAGCTGGTGGATCAGCAGGAACGGAGGGATTGGGACTTGCTGCAGACCAGGGGGAGATACGCGAAGCTTAACGCGTCAATCGAAGACTTTATTGACTGCCAGCAAATGCGAAAAGCGCTGCCCCTAAAATCTGCCCATAAGGGAACGGCTACGTGAAGCGTACCTACGATTTGCAAATGCGGAATCTCGGATATAAACAGGCAGTCCATAAAGGCGGCAGTCCATGCTAGTAAACATGAAGCGCTGGAAAGGTATGGGTCTTGCGGCCCCGCAAGTTCGCGTGGTCGATCTCGAAAACAAGGAGGTGGAGTACAAGTTCCAAGGGCTTCCGGCGCGTATCGTGCAGCATGAAATAGACCACTTAAACGGCGTATCGATCATCGATCGCGGTTTATCGTAGCATTCTCGGCTTGGCTCAAAGCCGGAGTCTATCGTATGTCCTGCAAACTGATGGCACTAGAGATCGCATTGCTTATGGGTATCCTGCTTAATCCGCGTGCTTATGCGACGGATCTGACGCTCACTATCATTTATGACAACAACCCGTACAAAGATCATCTTGAAACAAGGTGGGGATTTTCCTGCGTGGTGCAAGGTCCGGAAAAGACCATACTCTTCGATGTGGGCGGCGAGGGAGCGATACTCCTGAGCAACATGGAGAAGCTCAAGATCGATCGCGGGATCATCGATATCTTGGTGCTTTCTCACGTGCATTATGACCATATCGGCGGGCTGGCCGACTTCCTCGGCAGAAGTTCCGACGTCACCGTTTATGTGCCCAACTCTTTTCCTACAAATGTCAAAAGGAACATTCGTGACACAGGAGCCGATATCGTTGAGGTAGAAGAATCGCTGAAGATCTGTAAACACGTCTATTCAACAGGAGAACTTGGGGTACGTATCAAGGAGCAATCCCTGATGATCGAGACTTCGAAGGGCCTGGTTGTGATTACGGGCTGTGCACATCCCGGAATCGTGCATATCGTCCAAAAGGCCAAAACGATTTCAGACTTACCGGTTTACCTTGTATTGGGCGGTTTTCACTTACGTCAGATGAATGCACAGGAATTGGACCAAGTCATACGTGGCCTTCGGCGTGAAGGTGTCAGAAAGGCAGCCCCCTGCCACTGCTCAGGAGATCTCGCGAGAGATCAGTTTAAAAAGGCGTATGAAGAGGACTTCATTCTTGCCGGTGCAGGAAGAATCATAAAAATAGGAGATGCCTTTTGAATCTGATGTTTGACCCACAGAGATATTCGGAGTATATTAGTTATGGGCATTTGCTCATAACTACATGATGGGTTGGAAGTTCCATGCCGCGTCCGGTTAAGCCGAGGTGGATCGGTTTCGATCCCCCCAACATCACTTTCGTACCGCAGGGGGGACCAATTCCGTCGGCAGATGGGGTGCTTCTAGCGATCGATGAGCTGGAGGCCTTGAGGCTCGCTGACCTCAGAGGGTTGAGCCAAGTCGAAGCCGCGCAGGCCATGAATGTGTCAAGAGCCACTTTCGGTAGAATCGTGGCCCAGGCCAGGATGAAGATGGCCGAAGCTCTGGTTAACGGCAAAGTGATTGGGATCAGCGGAGGAGTGGTGAGATTCAATCCACCATATGGTCAAGCCTGGCGACAGCGCAAACGTGGCCGCCATGGTCGGGGCCAAGGGCAGCGAACTTGGTAACAAGCTGAAATCAAAGAAAAATGTTGGCGAGGAGGTATGATATGCCTAGAGGAGATAGAACAGGACCCACAGGTTTGGGCCCGATGACGGGCCGTGCAGCAGGATACTGCGCTGGCTACCCTCTGCCGGGGTACATGAATCCCTATGGCGGCCAATTAGGCCTCGGATTCGGATGGGGCCGTGGCCGATGGTGGGGTTATCCTTACTCCGCACCGACTTGGGGAGCAGGCTATGGTGCTTTTCCATACGCTACGCCCTATTCGAGAGACCAGGAGAAGGAAGCACTTCAAAATCAGGTCAAATTTTTTGAAGATCAGCTGGATGCCATGCGCAAGCGTATTGAAGAGATCGAGGCAGAAGCTTCAAAAGAAAGCAAGTGATGGCTGTCCCGGCGGCCCATCGCTAAAATCGTTCTATTTGAGACCGTAGTCGGAGGTGGAAAAAATGAATAGACCTGGATTCGGATCCGGTGGTGGGGGAAGAGGAGCAGGCGGCGGCGGACGCGGTCGTGGTGGAGGTAACCGTCCTGGCTCCGGTCCCGGCGGATATTGCGTTTGTCCCAATTGCGGTGCCAGGGTGCCTCACACGAGGGGCGTGCAGTGCTTCTCCATGACCTGTCCGCAGTGCGGATCGTCGCTTGTAAAAGAGTAGCTCCTTAGCGAGCGTACGTCTGCTGATGATTCTTCCCCCGCTCTTGACGCCTGCAAGAGCTTGCGGGCTGGAGAGAAAAACGATGTGTATGGCC
>CAZLRN010000001.1:41587-44160 GCA_964561715.1 uncultured Spirochaetales bacterium | reverse complement strand
GCATACACCTGCTCCCGCTTCAACGCTTAGAGAAGGAGAGCAGCGCTCACAGCGGAATCGACCCCGCCGCTGACCAAAACCAGTACCTTGGCCTGCCCGACCGTTTCCTGGATTTTTCTGATAGCCGACTGGATTCGATCTTCGAGCACGTAGTTGCCGCTCAACCTGCATATCCGGCGAACAAATGTTTCCAGCATCTGCCGACCTCTAACCGTGAGATCCACCTCCGGATGGAACTGCACGCCGAAGATGGGCCTGCTGGCATGATAGATTCCTGCTACCACACCTCCCGAAACAGCGCCCACTTTGAAATTTTCAGCCAGCTCTTTTACGGAATCTCCATGGCTCATGAGAACTTTCTGACTGCGTTCGAGTCCTTCGAAGAGAGGACAGCCAGGATCGACATCGATAACGGTTTCTCCGTATTCCCGCTTCAATCCCGGGACAACGGATCCTCCGAAGTGCTGATTGATGAGGTGCATGCCGTAGCAGATTCCGAGAAAAGGCAGTTCGAGGTCAAAAAGGGCGCTGCTGTAGGACGGGCTGCCCTCCTCCCAAACGCTGGCAGGACCTCCAGATAAAATGACGCCTTGAAAGCCCTTTAGTTCTTCGATTCCCACACCAAGAGGCAAGATTTCACTCCTGATGGAAAGCTCTCGAATCCTCCTGTCGATGACCTTGGTGTACTGGCCACCGCAGTCGAGAATCGCGATGCTGTCAATCTGCATGGCTCTTCTCTAATTCAGCAGAGAGCGACTTCATTATATCGCGGTACCTAAGAGCGATGGCCTTAGCCTTGGTTGCCGCCAGCCCCCTGTAAGCCTCGCTGTCGCGGCAGAACTGCTCGAGACCTATCCCACTGTGCTGCTTCAGGTATTCATTCAGAGCGCTGTAAATTTCTTTCCGCTCCCTCATCACCGTTATGAGACTGGCGCCCCTCTGCTCCGCCTCCAGTGTTAGTTGCCGAAGAATCTCGTGAGCCTCGGTCTCGCCGATGAGGGAGAGAAGAATATAGAGGGCTTCGGCGAGAACAAACTCTCCTCCCGAGCGTAGATTGGCGAGCATCCTCTCTCTGTCTATGTAGAGCGAGCCAAGGATCTTTTTCATGCGGTTTACCGCCGCGGCGAATCCACCGATGAAATCGGCGACAAAACGGGACGAGGCGGAGTTGCTCAGGTCTCTCTGGTGCTCTGAGATCTGATCCATAAACATTGAGACGATCCGAGGGCAAAAGGCCTTCCAAAGGCTCTTGACGTGTTCGCTGTTCCAGGGATTCCTCTTTTGGGGCATCGTCGAAGAGCCCACCTGTGATTTGGCAAAGGACTCGCGCAGCTCGCCGATCTCTGAGCGTTGGAGATTTCTCAAATCATCCGCGAGGTTTGCAAGGATACCAAAGGAGATGTTGATTTCCAGCAGGAGATCCAAGAGATACTCGGGCTCTACGATCTGAGTCGCGTGTTCCGATGGCTGCAGACCCAGCCGGCCCAGGAAACGCTTTTCGAGCGTCTCCGGATCCTCGACGATCAGGCTTGTGGCATTGTACGCCCCTACCGCGCCGGCCAGCTTTCCGCGTAGGTTCTGAGATTTGACGGCAAGTCTCTCGATCGATTTGCCGAATCGGGAAGCGTACTCTGCAAAAGCGTAGCCGCAGGTCGTGGGCACGGCGTGCTGACCGTGGGTTCGGCCGATCTGCGGGGTTTCCGCCTCGGCGATGCTCAGGTCGACAAGCGCTGTTTCGACCTCTATCATAAGGGGCAGCAAAACGGCTCTTACGACATCCCGCATACGCATCGAAGTCGCTGTATCGAGAATATCAGCCGAGGTGGCGCCTAGGTGGACCAGGTGGCCGATTTCATCTGGAAGCTTTCGCTTGAGAACGTTCACAAGCGCCCTGATGTTGTGGTGAGTCCGCGACTCCTCTTCGTAGATTTCCTCCGGCTCGATTCTGCCCGAAAGCGCATCGAGATCAGTCAGATGCTTCCGGTATCGCCGCATGCTCTCACTCTCATCGATCAGAGTAGCGAGCAGGGCAATTTCGACCTGGATGCAATACCGAACACTCGCCTCCTCGCTCAGATAGAGAGCCAATCTGTCATAGAGGTCTCTGTTTGCGAGGTAATATCGATGGTCGAGAGGAGAGATATTTTTAAAAATCCCTGAAAGTTCCATAAAAAATTATTAAAAGAAATCAAGAAAAGTGTAAAGCTCAAGCGATGCATTCCTGCTATACTGGCACTACGTGAGCAAGACAGATTACAGCCGACTCTTCGAAGAGGCGGTCCGGGCAGGCCAGAATCGCGACTATCGCACTGCGGTAGATCTCTTCACCCGTATCGTTTCCAAAACCGATCAGTACCCCCAATCTCTCCTTTACCTCGGAAGGAGCTACCATGCGCTTGGTCAGTACAATCGCGCGGTATTGGCTCTGGAGTTCTACATCAAAATCTTTCCCGAATCCGCACCGGGGAGGTTTTTTCTCGGACGTACCTATTTAGCCCTTGGCTACTATGAAAGCGCCATTCAAAATCTACGCTACACCGCAGACCAAGATCCCAACTTCCTACCGGCTCATA
>CAZLRN010000001.1:0-41577 GCA_964561715.1 uncultured Spirochaetales bacterium | reverse complement strand
GGCCTATCTGAAGACAAAAAAGCCGGAGCTCGCGGTTCGATACTTTGAAAACGCCCTGCAGATCGATCCTGACAACCACAGGGTGTTCACGGGCTACCTCAATGCCCTTTTAGTAAAGGGGATTCGCTCCTTCCACAGAAAGCGGTATGACGAGGCAGAGAGTATTTTCCGGTTCATCCAAGAAAACCGAAACGACTCCATTCTCGCCCACCTCTATCTTGGAAGGATTTACCGGCTCACAGGCCAGGACGGCAAATCTCTCAGTCACTATGATACTGCGTCGCGGCTATCTCCCGATGATCCGGTTTTCCCAATGCTCAAGGCCTTCGTTTATCTTCGTAGTGGCGATGTGCAATCTGCATTCAGCGAGTTGGATCGAGTCAAAGACCTATTGGGAGGTTCTCCCTTTACCAAAGATCCTGATATTCTGCTCAAGCTCATCACCATTACCCTCTTCAGAGAAAAGCAGTATCGTAATGCCATCTCATACGGAAGGCAGGTTCTAAAATCCAACTATCGTGATGATGATGCGCACGCGATAATCGCGGAGTCCTATCTCAATCTCGAGGAGTTCGAAAAAGCCAGGAACCACTTTATGCGAAGCATCGAGGTCGATCGAAGCCGCCTCGATTACCATCACGGTCTCGCCCTGTCACTGTGGCACCTGAAGGATTACGAAGGATTTCGAAGGGAGACTAAGAGAATCCGAAGGATCGCTCCAGATGACCGGATGACTCGATACTTCGAGGGGCTCTACATTGCGCAGTCGGGGGATGCCTCGGAGGAGGTCCTTCGCACCTTGCAGGGCTTGATCCGAGAGCTCGGCCCAGACGCCAACCTCATGTACGCTTTAGGAAAGCAGTATCTCGAGCTTGGATTGCCAGAGCTGTCGGAGGGTTGGTTTTTAAGAACCTTGAAGCTCGATAACCAGCACCGCGAGAGCTACCTCGCCCTAATCAGAGCCTATGAGTTGTTGGGGGATATCGAAAAACAACAGGATACCTTATCGAAATACACAGTCCTCTTCCCCGGCGACTGGAGGAAACGGGACGAGTTCATTCAAAAGCTCATGGCTTCGGATAGCTATGAGGAAGCATCACGCCAAATTGCTGCGATTCTTGCCCGCAATCCCAAGAACAAACTCATGAAACAGAAGCTCGCCTTCTGCTATGTCAGACTGAACAACTTCGCTGAGGCCGCCGTCATCTACAGGGATCTTCTAAAAGATGAGCCCCGCTCCATTCCCCTGCTGCATTCATTGGTGAGTTGCCTCGATAAGTCGGGCAATCCGGATCTGGCTATCGAATTGCTCAGCCGGGCAGACAGCTTCATGAAGGACAATCCATCCATTCTGCTTCCCCTCGGCGTTCTCCACTCGCGAAACAGGCACTACGAGAAGGCCAAAGAGATCTTTCGAAAGGTGATCGCTATTGTTCCTGGGGACTGGCGGGCCTATCAAAATCTAGCCGTTCTTTACGGGAGGACGGGCCAGCAGAGCTTTGCAGAGAAGTTTTACGAGACCGCTCGGAAATACCGAGCCTAACCGAATGACCTCTGTATCTCCCTTGCCACTTCAGATTTATTTTTTATAATCAATCGTAGGAGGAATAGGCATGGCAACTAAAGCTCTTGACCTTTTTCAAGCGTACGCTGAGGACAAGCTGCCCAGAGACGGCGGATACGTCGTGTCGTCTTTTCTCAGCGAAACCTCCACTTACTCCATTTTTGAGGTGGTTTCCTACGGCGCGATAAAAAGCCTCTATCTCTCCACCGAGGGCTTGACATTCCAAAGTAATGGCAACAAGCTCTTTGTCCTCGTTGAACCGCCTGCCTATCCCAAGAAATTTATCGAGCCCTTTCGACGTGATTCCAACGAAAAGATCCCCCACCGCTTCTCGGAGCTCACCGTCTATACGGCAAAAGACCAGTCAAAGGTTATGGTCAGCCAGGATCCCATCTATACCTATGGCTCTTTTACAATCCTGAAACCTACGGGAATCAATTTTTCGTTTATCTTCTATCTTCGAGACAACGTTATAAACTCGCTCAGGGTGTTCTTCGAAAGGACACTCAACGAAGAAGCGAAAATAGCGAAGGCAGACGCTAAAAGCGCAACTACCGCCATTATCGCCTGTATTGACAAGTTCACCATTGTTTAGGATCGCTTTTTTAGACCTGGCCTATCGATTTGGCCTATCGGACCATCTTTTCGCGCTACACGATCCCCATTAGCTATCAGCGTGCTCGAAATTATACTGCGCGATCGCCAGATTCGCCACCGGTATTGAATAGGCGGAACACGAAACGTAGTTCAATCCCGTACTCATACAGAATGCGATATTCTCCGGAACGGCACCGTGTTCGCCGCACAAACCCAGCTTGATATTGGGTCTGGTCATGCTGCCTCGAGATACAGCTGCTGCGATAAGCTCTTTGACATGCCTGTTGAGATACTGGAACGGATTTCCCTCAAGGATGTCGAATTGGGTGTAGTCGGGCATAAAGCTGTTGAAGTCATCCCTCGACAGGCCGATTGTTGTTTGGGTCAGATCATTAGTTCCAAAGGAAAAGAACTCAGCGTACCTGGCAATATGCCCCGCCCCTAGAGCTGCAACCGGCAGCTCGATCATCGTACCGATTTTGTACGGGACCGCCTTTGCCTTTAGCCGGTTGCGGACCTCTTCCTCGACTTCGAAAAGCCCCTTGATGTGCTGTCCCTCGATTCTCTTT
This sequence comes from uncultured Spirochaetales bacterium, assembly GCA_964561715.1. Classification (GTDB taxonomy): domain Bacteria; phylum Spirochaetota; class Spirochaetia; order SZUA-6; family CAZLRN01; genus CAZLRN01. The sequence goes on along the minus strand of CAZLRN010000001.1, from coordinate 38,847 downwards.
CCGTAGATGATGAGCTTCAGTTCGTTCTCGTTCATGATAAGCGGGATCATAATCTCCGGATGAACCTGGACACCCTCTTTGCGGAGCGTATAAACGGCTTCGAAAATGGCGCTCATCTGCATTTCGTAGATTTCAGGATACGAGACAGCAACTCGACATCCCCGGTGCCCCAACATAGGATTGAACTCTTCCAATCCCTCACAACGCAGCTGAACCGCTTTCTTGGAAATCTTGCTCTTCCTTCCCTGATTGAGATAGGCGACGAAAGCATCCATCTCGTCGGGGTTGTGGGGGAGAAACTCATGAAGAGGTGCATCCAAGAGTCGTATCGTAACCGGGTAGCCTTCCATGATCTTGAAGAGCTTGTAGAAATCCACCTTTTGTATAGGCTTCAATTTATTGAGGGCCTTGATCCTCTCCTCTTTCGAGTCTGCCAGAATCATCTCCCTAAAGACATTGATTCGCTTTTCGTGGAAGAACATGTGTTCGGTTCGGCAGAGACCTATGCCCGCAGCGCCGAAGTTTTTCGCCAATGTGGCATCCCTGGGCGTATCAGCGTTAGCCCTCACATGAAAATCTTTCACGTGTTTCTTCACGATTTTTATGAAATCCATCAGCCCGGACTCTTCGGGATTCGGTTCTATTAAATTCGCTTGACCGAGATATATAGCCGGGTCACCGTGATTGGGAACGTTCAACGTGATGTAGTCTCCCTCATTGATCGTTATCTTGCCGATGGTGGCTTTTCTTCCGCTTATCCTGAGATCGTTGTTGACGAGAGATACCTTACCATACTGCCTGGCCACAACCGACGCGTGAGCTGCATATCCTCCCTCGTTGGAAAGAACCCCGGTCGCGACCTCTATGGCCTTGACATCTTCTGCAAATGTCGCAGGCATACAGAGAATAACCCGAGTGTCCACATCCTGGTGCTGTGCGCTCCTGTAGGCTTCGAGCAGGCCTTCGGTGGTGAAGTAAATCCTCCCCACCGCAGCGCCCGGGGCGCCCGAGATGCCGCCCTCTATGCTTTTCAGCTGCTTGACCGAGTTGAGATCAACAATGGGATGAAGGATCTCGACGAGCTGTGTGGGTTTGATGTTCTGGATCAGATACTTGTCATCAATTATCTTGCGCTGATGCAGGTCGAGCAGAGTCTTCAGGTCTGATTGAGTCGACTTAGCTAAAACAGCCCGCTGATCGATGAACCAGAGCTTTTTATTTTCGACCGTGAATCTCATCGATCGAATCTCTTTGTAGTAGTCCTCAACAGAGCGGGCAATTTTCTCGAGGTTTTTAAGGTAGGTGGGCGATATCTTATTTATATCCTGACCCGGTTCTCCCCAGGAATCAAACTTGTCCTGATAGAACTCTCCCTGGAGTCGCTTTTCGCCGGTTGCAATATCGCGAGTATAGAACATTCCGCTGGCGGAATCCTTTCCATAATTGCCGTAGACCATTGGCTGGATGAGAATCGCCGTTTCTCTATTGTCCAGCTCGTCCAGTATCAGCATGCGGCTTATGCGCTTAATAGCCGTTTCCAGCTGAGTGTATGGATCGTCGAAAAAACCGTCGGGTAGCAGGGCTTTGTAGCGCTCAATACTCTTCTTTGTAGCCTCTACGGAAAGCCCCTTCTCGAGTTCTTCGTCGACATCGGCGATAGCCTTCTGGATCTTTTTTAGGTCAGCGGACCGCTCCTCGAATTCAGCGATTCGCTCTTCTATAGCAAGATTTCCCTTAATTAAAAAGAGGATCTCATGATATCCGAATTTTGGCCCGACAAACTTGGCAAATCCATCTATCGTCTGATCCGTAAGACCGTAGTTGTGAAGAGTCGGAGAGGTTGCAATGACAGTGCTGGGACTGATGACTATTTTGACGAGCATGGGATTTTCAGGATCACCAAAAACGCGGCCGCGAATAGTCTCCAGCTTTGCGAGGGATTTTTTCAGATGCGGAATGATGGATTCATTCTCCAGATCCGATGCCACATCTGCGTCGATCACAAAACCTGGCAGGATGGGCAGTTTGAGAGCAGCCAGCTCCATGGCCAGCTTGCCTCTCACTCCTATACGCTCGAGGACCGATTCCTTATTGACAAATTCCTTCTCGCTGAAAAAATGGATATTCTTATTCATCAGTCTTCCTCATATCTTGTATTAGAACAGCTGCAAAATCTTATTGGGTGCGCCCTTTAAGAAAGCTTCAAAGAGATGACTGGCGCCCTGTCTCAGGTACTTCTGCAATTTGGCTACATCTCTTATGTTTTCTCCGGCAACGGCGATCATGATCGCCGTGCCTCTTTTCACCTTTCCCCATTTGAAGAGAGTATTGAGATCATTGATCCGCTCACCATCGTAGAAGACAAAGACCTTCAATCCCTCATGATAGGTTTCGTAACTCTCAATGATCTTTTTCCAAGCTTCGACGTTTCCGTTATGGAACAACTCATTCGTGACAGTGATGCCATAAAGAGGAGTCATGCGGGCGGCTGCCGAGGGTGCCGGCTCGGGACGCGGAGGAGGCGCTGGTGCAGGCGCAGGAGCCTGCGGCGTGGGATAAGTGGATTGAGAAGATGCTCTCTTCGCAGGGGCTGCTCTTTTAGGCCGTGGTCTCGCCTTTCGTGCCGCCTGTTTGGGTTCTCTGGGAGTCCTCTTTTCTATGTATCTGAACTTTCCGCCGGTCAAGACAGAAGGCGTCTTGGCCTTCTTGCCCTCGAAAAGACCGATAAGCCTATCAATGGCATCAGAATAGACCTTATTCTTAGTGGTTGTCTCATAGGCTCCACAGTAGATGGTGACTAGCTCGACTTTCTTCAAAACCCGGACAGCTTGCCAGTGCTCGGGGTTTTTGGGATTGACCAGTGTCAAACCGAGCTCGGGAGAATAGTATGCCATCACCAGATCGACGGCTGTCCACTTCTGCACCTCATCGATAATTGGCTTGAAGTCTTCGACGTTGTCATTCATATTGTAAGAGGAGTAGTGATACTTGTACCGATCTACGAGCAGGGCATTGATTATCGGCTTGATCTGCTCCTGTTGAATCGTCTTGTCGCCAATCCCTTCGTTGACAGCATCAGCCAAATTGACGTTGCTTTCAAAATCTCCCATCACTTCTGACACATACTGAAAATGGCGTAGGGAGATGTTAAAGCCTTCTCTTGTACTGAGGCCTTCGTACTGAGATTCGAGATTTACACTCATAATGTTTTCCCTTATCCCTTCTGTAGATATGGTGTTGGATAATTCCCACTATTAAGAAATGGAGCGTCGCTACAGCAGTTTATCATGAGCACGATTATGTGACGTATACTCTCGCGGCTTCAAAAAGTTCAGAAACCATTCTCTAATTAGCGAAATAAAATGGTGACCCGAGCGGGTCACCATTTTTTCTCTATATCTCTCTCAAAGCGCCGCCTCGAGATCGTCTACTCCGCCTGCTTGCTTTCTTTTTCGGAGCGTCCACGGCACCTCGCTTTGCTGCTGCACGACGTGGCCTCCCGGCTGGAGCAGCCGCGGCGGGCTTGGGTTCAGGGCTTGAGGCTGCCTCCGGCTGATTCAGCATATCCAGGTAAGTGCTTCCTTCGCTCGCTCCTGCTGACATCAAGTCGGCTGACTGGGAGGAGGCGGCAAAACTCTGAGCGATATCCTCTCTCATCGTCGACCGCCGCCTCGAGAAGGTGGCGAACGCAGCATCCTGAAATCCTTTAGATACTCCGTGGAGGAACTCGTTCAACACATTTGCCATTCCATCCAGGGTCGCCTTTTTTCTCTTGATTGAAACGATGTCCACATCGAGCAACAAGCCGGGCTGGATGTGATAAGGATTGATCATATAGTCGAATTTCAAGAATTCCGTTTCCAACCACTTCAGCCGATCCTCGGTAACCCGTCGCTGAATTGGATATCGGAACCCATACATTTGCTGGAGTCTCTCCTTCATGAGAATCAGCATTCTCTTGAGGTGATCCTTTTCAAAAACGTAGGTTCGGTTCATGCGCTCGACATCAGTGTCACCGGGCTTCAGGAAGGAGATCTCGTCCCAGCTCTTTTCGATATCCTCGTAGAGAGGATCGCCGGTCACGGCTTTGATCTTCTTTCGGATCTTGTTCCGCTTGCTTTTGGCAAGATCGTTAAAATCCGTGATACCCTTCATGAACTTCGAATCGACATAAACCATCTCCAGGACATCCCACAGATGGTGTATTTCGACCTCAAAAGATTTAACTTGAGCATCGTAGGCCTTCCGCTCCTCGATAAGCTGGGCGTTATCGTAGTATTTCATCCTGATTTGATACCGCTCATCAGGAAGATTTGCCGGGTCGGTGTCTTCGTACTCGCGAAGAATCATCTCCCTGGCGTTCTTCAGGTTTTCGATGTACTGGTAACCCATTTTGGAAGTATCGAGGATCGAAGTAATCGAGTTCAGGGCCGTGTTGAAGCCGCGGTTTCTGATATTTTCGATGTCGATGATTTTCTTCAGGTTTTCACGAATGTTGAGCGGATCGAACTCGCTGGGATCGATTTCGGCTCGAAGCCCCTCGATTCTGTCCATCAGGTGTTTTCCGAAGAACTGGTAGCGCTTCGACTTGGGGTTCTCTTTGTCGTCTCCTGCATAGTTGTCAACTCTGCCCATCTTTTCGAAGATGATCTCGGTGTCATTGAGCTCTTCCCTACCCTCGTCGATCAACTTCTCTTTCAGTATCTCGATTTCCGCGTCGAGCTTCTCCATTATGTACTTCGAAAGGAGATCTTTTATGATGTATTCCACTGTGACCTGATAATGGAAGATGGGGCTGATCAATTCTGAATCCAATATGTTGACTGAAAGCTTGACATCGGATACAGTTTTGGGCCGGTTGACGTTGTCCTTGAAGGAACATTTGACAACGGCGTAGGCATTTTCACCGCGGATGAAGGCTCCAACATCTGTCTTCTGTCTGAGAAGGGAGTTCGTGAGATTTTCCAGGTCATTGACACCCCTCTGAACATGCCCCTGCAGGTGCCCGTACATATTTATGATGGATTTCTCGATTTCCCCTGTGTTGAACTTGTCTGCACCGCCGATTTGATCTAATAGCTGAGCGATCTCCTTGGGTGTGTATCGGGCCATCACCTTGGTTTCTTCCTTGTCGATGAAGTCCCGGACCTTTTTGATCATCTCGTCTTCGGAAGTAACCGTGTAGCGATTGAACATATTCTGATAATTTTGGTTGAAGTAGTTGTAAATCTTCTCCTTCAAGCCGCCCATTACGTCTAATCTCTCCAAAGTCTCCTTCGGCAGCTTTGAGGTGATATGGTTCATCACCTTATCCACCTCTTCTGATAAGAGCAGATCAACCTCTGCCTGCTGATCCCTGAACTCTTGGGCAAGAGAGTTCCTCGAACCCACCGCACTAGGCTTCTCTGGATGGAAAACGTTGGGACTTTTTGGAAGATCTATAGCAGCCATGGTTTGTTCTCCTTACCTATACTGATATATCCGATCTATAAATATGATTATTCACATCTCCCATAAAAAGTAAAGCAAGTTTTTTTTTTTTTTACTTTCCATTTCAAGAAATATAATGCAATGTATAAAAAATTCAACTGAACGGGGGAAAAACATGAAAAAAAGAGCGAATGCGCCGAAGTTTGTTCTGTTTCTTCTGCTCGCATTCTCGATGGTTGTTGCTCCGGCCTTGGCCGATGAAAGAGACGAACCGATCGATATTATCGTAGCTCTTGATAAATCCCTGTCCATGGAAGAAGAAATCGAAGCTGTCAAGGAGTATGTGAATACCCGTATTGTGGATGATTTGCTTCAAAATGGAGATTTTTTCCTCGTTGTCAGCTTTTTTGGAGAGGCTCCAGTGGCCATATCAGCGTTCATCAATGGCCAGGAGAGCAAAGAAGAAATCAAAAAACGCATCAACAGCCTCCAGGCCGATGGCGACTGGACGGACATCGGAAATGCTCTGGACAAGCTCAAGGAGGAGGTGCAGAAACGCTCAGGGCGCAAGCGTCGCAAAACCTTGCTTCTCATTACCGACGGCAAACACGAACCACCCCCTAACAGCAAATATTACTCCAAGGACGGAACGGTATCCCACGAGTATCTCGAGGTGACCAGCGAAACACAAAAAGAAGGCTGGAAAATCATCGTTCTGGGTCTGGGAACCGAATCCGCCAGGGAGCTGGCCAAAGACCTCGCCGCCGACTACATAGAAACTCCCAAAGAGCCTACAGCTTCCGAGATAACGGACGCTGTGCCCGATCTGGTAGGGACGATGAAGGTAAAGGGAGAGGCAATACTCTCTCCCGTCAACTACAACAGAAGATCTGATCTGGCCCTTAATATCGAAACATCCCTCTACCGAGAGCCGGTAGAGATCGTGATAGAGGCCATAGGGGTCGACGCAGGCGGGTTGACACAGGAGAACCTTCTACTGAAGCCCTATCTTGTGGAGCTGCCAGTCGAGGGCGAAACGCGGATACACATTTCCCTCTTTTTTGACGAAAATTTCGTTCCTGGCTCATATGAAGGAACCTTTACCTTTCAATTCGCAAGCAAAGAGCATTTCGACACCGTGCTTCGAGCTCGATTCCGAGTGAATAATCTGTTTCAAAACTTCTATTGGCTAATCCCGATTGTGCTCGCTCTTTTGGTGTTGGTCCTTCTCATCGCCTTCCGTCTCGCAGGCGGCAAAAGGATCAATTTCAGACTACTGGTCGAAGAGCATCCCCTGCCCAAGGGCAAGGATTCGTTCACGGCACGGCAGGGCAAAGATCTTTTTATCAAAGAGGCAATGGACATCGTTGGCATCACAACCAATAAAACCACAAAGAGCATAGCCAAACTCAATGCCACTGATGCCGGATTGACTATGACTCTGATCAAAGAAGACCGGTTTCCAGAGTTGAAATCCGTGCCGAAAAATGTTATGGAAAAGAGTTACGTGTTACGAACTGAGAGTGGCAAGGATTACCACATTCGCTTTGCCGAACCCGGGTAGGTCAGATAGGCAGAAATAGCACTTCCCTTTAGCCAATGAAGAGCTTCACACTGATTCTCGTTGAAACGGGGTTACAACTCAATATTCCCGACCTGAAAAGAGTAAGCTCCGCCACTTTTCCCATGTGGGGGAATTTCTTTTTCCTGGATTTCTGTCTAGGCAACTTTCAAACCGAGCATCGCGTACGCCGGATTCTGGTTCTAGAGGGAGAACATAGAGGCATCCAATCCTTTATTCATTCAACCTGGAAGCACGAAGCTCTGGAAGTTGTTCCACTCGTAAACGGAATCTCCGAGTTTATCGAGCTTTTGGAATCAGATTCCTCTGAGCTCATCATTTTAGCGGCAACCTCCCTTGTAGCTTTATTAGGGACGAATGAAATATTCGAAATAATAGAAGCTACAGGGCAGGCAAATCGAATGAAGATATCGGTCAGCGGCACACCCTCTAATCTTTACTTTATCGATCGAAAGGATCTGATTGATCTTCTGCAATCGTTCCGAAACAGATATTCCGCATCTGACAGCTTTACAGAGTTCCTATTTAATGAAATTCTCCTTTCGTCCTTTGATCAGATCATTAATATCTCAGGAGAGATACTATTCCAGAACAACCTGATGCAGTTGTACAGGCAGAACATCGAACTAGTAACAAGGCAAAGAACAACGGAATGCCAGGCGGCTATGCAGAAGCTTTCCCAACTGGCCGCCGAAGGAACACCATCGTATATTGGCGAGAATGGCTTCATCAGGGAAGCTTTCATCTCTTCTGGAGTGGAAATCTACGGCTACGTAGAAAACTCTATTCTTTTCCCCGGAGTGCTCGTTAAGAGCAGGACAAAAATTATTAATTCTGTCATAATGAACAACAACCAGATCGGCAGAAACACACTGATACAGAATTCCCTGGTTCTGCCGTATCAGAGAGAAGTCAAGAAAGGTTCAAGCAATATTGGCAGCGAAGTTGTCATAGGAGGGGAATCAACAGTCACTAAGAATACCCAATTCCCCAATCAAATCAATGGCGGATTAACCGTGATTGGCGTAGATGCAGATATCCCGAGGGGGACCGTAATCGAACAGGGATGCTATTTAGGAGCGAATGTTTCCCCAAATCGGCTGAGGTCCCTTAAGCATCTAAGACGAGGTAGAAGTCTTTTTGCAGATGAGAGGAACAACTAAACCGTTCACGCACATAATCGATTTTATCAACAGGCATAATAAATTTATCCTGACAGCCCATGAAACCCCCGATGGTGATGCACTAGGTAGCGAATACGCCATGCTGCGAGCTTTGCAAAGGATGGGCAAAAAAGCGCTGATATTCAATGCGGATCCGGCACCTAAAAACTTTAAGTTCATCGATGAAACTGACGAGATCAAAAACCTCGAATCGCCGGATCAGCTGCCCTCAGATTTGGATGACTATGCGCTGATCATTTTGGACGTCAACGACACGGGCAATATAGGCAACATTGTAAAATACGTGTTCCCCGTGGTCAAAGATTACTTCATTATCGATCATCACGACACGGGGGAGAACACCCTCACAGCCAATCTCATCCAGGAGGACGCCTCGTCGACGGGGGAAATTCTCTTTCAGCTGTTCAAAGCGCTCGAGATCGAGCTGGATCTGGACATGGCTCGCGCTCTCTATATGGCCATAGTCTACGACACCGGATCTTTCATCTACCCAAAGACCAGCGCTCTAACCTTTGATATCGCCCGGGAGCTGCTTGCCTGCGGTGTCAAACCCTACCAGGTATACAGCCGGATTTATGAGACGAGATCCATTGCCTCACTGGTTTTGCAATCCTCGGTGCTCGCCACCCTCGAGCTCGAATGTCATAATCATGTGGCCATTCAAACTATGCTCAAGAAACACCTAGAAGATTCAGGTGCAACCTACGAGGAGGGCCATCACATAATTAATATCCCTCTTTCAGCCGAAGCTATAAAAGTATCGATATATTTCAAGGAGAATCTCGAGGGTATTCTGCGATGCTCGTTGCGATCGAAAGGCAATATCGATGTTGTCAAAATAGCCCAGAAGTTCGGCGGAGGAGGCCACAAGACAGCCGCCGGATTTAAATGCTCCCAGCCGATAGAGGAGGTTAAAAAATCCGTACTTCGCGACCTCGTGGATTACTTCCCGGAATGAGAAAGCTCGTTCTTTTTCTAGCCGCTCTAGCAGTGATTTCCTGCGTACAAGAGAAAACACCAGAGACCGAAATCGGGAGCATTACCAAAACGATCGTCCCGCACGTCCAGGACGTATTTCAGAATCCAAACGCTGGAGACACCTCTGATCGCTATCGAAGTGACGATCAAATCCCAAAAGTTGCCATAAAGCCGGACGAAATTCTCCTGCATCTGATCAATATCAACCTCGATCTAGACAAGACGGACGAACAGATTCTTGTTTTGAAAAGCAGAACCGACCCTAAATCAAATATCCGTATCGCGCTGGTCGATTTTGATGAGATTCGAGAAAGCTATTTGAAGACCTGGGAGCATGACATTCAGGCTACAAACCCCCGAGCTTTGCGCATAGAGACCGAGGATATTATTGGCGATTACAACACAGAAATAATATGCCGAGGCCTCAACAATCAGGGAGAGCTCACTCTCGATGTCTTTCGAAAGACCACCTCACCCACGGGTCTCGGACTGTACTATTCGCCGATTTGTCAGGTCGTCTCTGACCGCAGAGTAAAAATCCTACGAGAGAAAAGGTCTGACGCCTATCAGCTGGGCCAAAAATACGGTCAAAGCTTTCCCATCGTTGTCGAGAAGAGAGATCCGGACTCGGAGAACAATCTCGATGTCATTATGGAGACCTACTATTGGAAATACCAGGAAAAAAGGTACATCAAATCTGTAGTCGAAAAAATTCCAGGAGATAGTCTAAAACAGAAACAGCTGACGGAGCTGTTTTCCGCAAAATCAACCAAAGAGGATTTTGAGGAATTCCTGAAGGGGCCTTGGTTCAAGCAGAACGAAATAGAAAATATTGTCTTTTTTGATCCCGCTCACGGAATGATTAGCTTTTATGACAAAAACGTTCTGGAGGCATATCAGATCGAGGACTTCTATCTTCACGGTTACGGACTTTCTCTCATCGCGAGAAACAATACCATTGCTTCGATCAAGAAATGGCTGCTGATCACCGTACATTCTATGAACACGATAGAGATCAGTGCGAGCAAGGCCCAATACAAAACGGTCGTTGTCAATGAAAAGTGGGAGGGAACATACAATCGCCTAACCAGCGATATAATGGAAAGCCTGCTGCAGACGCAGAAATCTTTCGTGCAGGCGAGCACTGTTGAACTCTCTGGAATATATCGGACCGACGAAGGATTAGAGATCGCCTTCGAACCTCCCTATTTCACGTGGTTGGAAGAGAATCCCACCGAACCGGTCATAGGCGGTAGTGCGGGAGGGTTTTCCATAATTCAGAATGTACCCCTTCTCAACGGCTTCTATCTGGAGAGAGAGGTACCGGCAAAGGTGGATGTCATCACATTCCGCTTTATCAATGAAAGCGGAATGAAGACCTTCGACAAAACCTTCGTGCTCGAACATGAGGTAAAAAAAGACAGCAACACAGTGGTCAAGACTATCATTCTCACTCCTACCACTCTGGTGGTTCAAGGAGCTGTTCTGACGTCAAAAGAATCAGTTACCCTTGAACAAATCGAAATCATACAATAGATAGATCAAGACATGGCAAATACGCTGATATTGGTTGCTCTTCTCTGCTTGCTTCCCATATCTGAATTGAGAGGCGGATTGCCCTTCGCCCTCTCCCATGGATTGCCTCTTGTGCCGTCCCTCGCCTTTTGCGTCGTTTTTAACACCCTTGTTGGCCCCCTCGTCTTTTTCTTCCTTTCGACCCTGCACCGCGCTTTCTCGCATATCAAGGCGTATCGGTATTTCTTCGAAAGGCTAGTGGAGAGAGCGCGAAGAAAGCTCAAGACCAAAGTCGACCGATATGGATACTGGGGACTCGTCGTTTTTGTCGGTATCCCATTGCCGGTAACCGGAGCCTACACCGGCGCGCTGGGGGCTTGGATACTCGGAATGGAGCCGAGACGATCCAGCCTATTTATAGCAATAGGGGTCACAATGGCTGCAGCCATTGTGTCTGTGGTATATTATCTCGTGACCGAGTTGGGCCTCGAGGCTTTACGATTTTTTATAAAAAGTTGACGTGAAATTTTGAGCCGCTGATCTTATACTTTTCTTTAGGGTAGTACGATGCTAAAAGGACTAGTGCGGTTTTCTCACAAACAATAGTATCACTATGGTAATCGTAGATAGAGGAATGAGTTGTCTATTGACCGATGAAATAGATCAAAAACGTGAAAACCGCTAAAGTCCGGATATGATGGAGCTTGCTGATGTTCGTGAGAAATGCGGACTAGACGACTACCTTATGACTCGAATTTGTACTATACTTACAAAAAACTCTACTGGGTAGAGACCCATGCCAGGACTGTTCGACAGAGCACAACAACTTAGAGACGACGATCCGCATCCCCAAGGTGCACCCACAGAAGAGGGCTTCGATTTCGACGAGAACTCAGGTATCTCTAAAAACGATCAGAAAGAGATACTGGCCGAGATAAACCGTCAGGTCACCGAAAATAGAATTTCGGTCACACCGGAGGTCATGCAAATTCGCCCTCTTAAAAAGGGATTCCTCTTCCCCACTCTGGTTAATGTCTTTTCGTTCATCATACTTGCAGCAGGCATATTGACGCTTACTCTGCTTTTCAAACGCAGCGAAGGACTGATCCTCGAAGAAACAGGCGCTCTCACAACGGCAGAGGGCAAGCTCCTGCAGGAGCTCAAAAAAGAATCCGAAGAAGCGCTTCTGGAAAAGAATCAGGAGATTGCGAGGATTCAGGACCTACTCCAGAATCTCGACAGCGAGAGACAGGACCTCGAATCCAACATGAACTCCAAAATCGCAGAGAGGGAGGCTGAGCTGCGAAAGGCTCTCGAAGAGGAGTTGACCTTGGAGAGAGAGCGGTTGAGAAGCCAGGGCGTCTCAGAGGAAGACATCGAAAGACGGATCTCCTCCCTGGAGGCGGAGAAGACCGCTCAGTATGACCAGCAGCTGGCCGCATACAAACAGGAGGCCGAAGCCGAGCGTCAGCGGATGGAAGAGAACCTAAAGGCGCTGCAGGCCGAATACAATCGATCGCTGGAAAAGGCGAACCAAGAGCGAGGCCAAATCCTCGAGGAGTCAAAAAAAAGGGAAGAGGAGCTTCAGTCTCAGCTGGATGAAAAAACGAAGGCTCTGGCCGAACAAAAATCCGAAAGCGAGCGACAGCTTCAGCAAATTGCGGAGCAGAAGGAAAAGGAAGAAATCGTTAATACACAGCTCATAGGATTCTACAATGCCGTCGAGGGCAATATCAGGCAGCAAAACTTCGACGAAGCCCTCGATGATCTCGACAGTATCAAGGATTTTCTCAACGAAGAAAGCGTGGTTACCCTACCGGGTATTCAGAAGCGCAGAGAGGTTGAGTTTTTTGTCGTGGACTCCTTAAAGAAGATGGTCGAGAACGAGATGGGCAAAGAGGAGATCGACACCACCAATCTGATCGCTTCTGCCAACTTGATAGCGGACCTCAAAAACAAGGCGCTGAGAGCAGACAATCTCTTTCAATCCGGTAAAAGAGAAGAGGCAGAGAGGCTTTATAGGGAGGCGTTGGAGATCATCCCTGAAGTGGATCGATCGCACAACTACTTCATCTCCAAGGCCAAAAAAGAAGAAGAGCTTCGGAGAAATCTCCTGGAAAGCCATCTCTCTCAAGGAGAAGAGGCCTTTAACAACAGGCGTTATGACGAATCTCTCCAGCACTACGCCAAAGCCCTGGAGTATCTTCCCAAAGAACGCGACAAGGTCAATCGCGTAGTCTTTCAAATCAGACAATCCGGATTCGAGTTGGGCACCGTTCAATTGCAGAAAACCGAATCGGAAAAGGCCGCTGCCCCTCTCGCGCAGGCCGACGGCCTCCTGGCTGATGGAAAATACAACGATGCTGTAGAGGCCTACCTCGAGGTTATCAATCTCTATCCCCAAAGCACTCAAGTCAAACCTGCCATTGCCGGCGTAAAAAAGGCGGTTTCCTATACAGGCACGCAGTCACAGGACGGAATCGCGGCGCTTCAACTGCGGCTGGATGAGAGACTGAAGGAGATCGAAACTCTCAAGGAAGAGCGGGCCGAAAGGGATCGCAAAATTGCTGAGCTCGAGGAGGAGCTGATTCAACTTCAAGCCGTACGTGAGCAGGAGAAAAAAAGCAGCACGCAGCGGATCTCCGAGCTGGAGACGGCGATCACGGATCTGGAAGCTCAGATAGCCCAACCCGTCGCTGGATCCGATGGGACCTCTTCGACAGAGCCAACGAGTGTAGCCTCCCTCAGGCAATCTCTGAGATCTAAAGAATCGGAGCTGCAGTCCCTTTCCAAGGAAAACGCGTCCCTGAATGAGGAAGTGAAGCGTCTCAAATCCGAAATTGACCAGCTCAAGGCAAGCAGCTCATCACAGACAGCTATGGCTATCACAGCAACGAGTGATCAGCGCAGCAGGGCTGAGCTGGAGCGCCTGGCTCAGATCGAACAGGATCTCAAAGAAATAAAGAGTAAGTACATCAGCTATGCGGAAAGAGAAGATGGTGTCCTCCAAACCCAAGGCGATGATGGCCTCTTGGAGACAAAGCTCTACCTCGATGAGTTTCTGACCTACAAGCCCATGGAGGCGACATTTCCCGGTCTGTGGCGGCGAATTAAAAAATACGACCAAGCTTTCGAGAACGAGGGTCGTAAAGCGGCCCTTCAGGATGTTATCGATATCGTGGATGATCTCTCCTCGGTAGTTGGCGACACTCAGCGGATTGCGCTTCTGGACGATGAGATTTCCCGAAACTCCCACAATTCCCTGGCACGGGAACTTCTAGCGGAGATCAGAGACCTCATCCAGCAGTAGACAGCGAGCTATGTCAATTTTCCAGATCGCTCAAATCTACGGTGGGAAGAGAGTAAACCTTGAACATGTAGCCCCGCTCGCCTCCGTAATCGACGTAATAGGGCAGAACAAAAACCATTCTGAACTCATCGCCGTCCCACCACTCGTACACAAAGCGAAGATCGCCTAAGTTTATTTCGTGCACTAGTTCCCCCTTGAGGTCATACACGAAAAGCATCTCGTCCTCATGACAGAGCAGCAGCCCCGTTGTCAGAAGGGCGTCGATTTGCTTGCTCAGATTGATGGGAAAAGGGCTTCCGGCCGACGTATCATCCCACCTAAGGATTTTCCAGCTTCCGTCAAATCGGTATTGCGCCACACTCGTTCCGTTCACGCCCTCGAAGGGATAATGGAAATAAAAAGTATTGAGCGGAACATCGACCAGAGTCGCTGGAAAAGCCGGCCTAACCTCAACACCTGCGATGATGCCAGGATCGTAGCTTTTGAGATCAAACCGAACCTCATAAAAAGTCGTTGGTGCGCCGTCCTTTTGAGCCAGGAAATAGATGCTATCCGCCAAAGGATCGGGATCCGGAGCAATGTGAACGCCTGCTATCGCTGTTATCGTAATGGGAAGATCGAACTCTATTTTCCAATCAAGATTGGTTCCATAGGGATCGCCATCAGGATCAATGGAAAGAGGTAGCTGATGATCGAACTCGAAAATATTCAAATGCCACACAGCCGGAGGGCCTGGAGGCTGAAGCGAGGGCTGGATGTTCACCAGAGCGAGATAGGGCCCCGTCTCGGCGATCGTTTCCGCTACATAGTTCTTCTGGTAACTAACGCCGTTGTCGAAATCCAGGACTCCCGGCTCCGAAGAGACTTTGAAAAACCTGTTCTCTTCGATATAGCCAATCTCGATCTTCTGCTGGTTTTTGACAACAAACCCGCTGTCAAAAATCCTCTTTCGTGGAATGTAGCGGATCAGCTCCAGCGATCCCAATCCCTCTCCATCGATCTCGACCGGCCCTACCTTCGCCTCTTCGCTCATTTTGGTGGTCAGCAGGAAGGCTTGAGAGATCTGTTCATTGAACGGAGGAATCTTGCAGACAGAAAGGAGAACCAAAATCGATAGTGACAGAAAGAATGCCTTTCTCATATCCCAGCCGCCAGGGACCGGTGCTCGCTACTCAGCAAGCTTCTCCAAATCCTCGGTATCGATCGAATATACCTTGAATACGAACCCCGTCTTGTCGCCATAGTCCACATAGCAGGGAAGCACAAAGATCAGCTTGAACCTGTCGACGTCCCAATACTCATATGCAAGCTTCATGTCACCCAGCTCTATAGAGAATTGAAGTATGCCGTTCAGGTCATATAGGTGGGCCGTTTCGCCTTCGACACAGTAGAGAAGGCCCGTTGTCAGAAGGGCCTCAATTCGATGGGAGACATTTATCTCAGGGGGAAACGGCAAAACGGTGTCATCCCATTTCAGAGTACGCCACCGATCTCCAATCCAGTACTGGGCGATGCTGGTCCCTTCAACTCCTATCGGCTCGTAGTGAAAGTAGAAACAGCTATCCGGCGCATCGGGGAAGGTGATGGCCGGGAAGCCCCCCGCTCCCGGGCGAATATCCATACCCGGACCCGGCAGTCCCATAGCGTCCGAGTCATAGCGGATCTCGTAGAATTCATTGGGAAAACCCGTTTCTTTGCAGAGGAAATATAGGGTATTGGTCACAAAACCAGGTAAAATATCAGCACTCACAACGCGATCGATACAGGACGGTATATCGCCATCTAGAATAATAGCCAAATCGTCACCCGGCGGAAACTTGAGGTGATCGAGCTCTACCACGTTCAGGCGCTGCAACGGCAGCATCATAACCTCGCTGATGTTGATGAAGGTCATCTGGGGTCCGCTCATCGGAAGAGTCTCAGCCACGTAGTTGAGCTCTTTCCTGTTTCCGTTGTAGAAGTCCAAAGCTTCCTCTACCATCGGTTCCTCGATCGCGACGGGCTCCCCGCTCGGAGTGATGAAAACGATTTGAATTTCAGAATCATCTATTATGAGAAAACCTTCGTTAAAAGAATCTTTTAAAGGGATAAACTTGAGAAGAGGAATCTGCTCGAGGGATAAATCACCGAGTTTAACAGGACCAACCTCGCCTTCCTCGCTCATTTTCGAAGCAAGAAAGAAAACCCTAGAAATCTCCTCGTTGAATGGGGGAATTTTGCATGCGGTCCCGACGAAGATGAGGACGCTCAGAAGCAAAATGATTCGCCTCATAGCTGGATTCTCAAACCCACATTGAAGTTGGTAGGATCGATCACACCACCGAAATCGGGAAAAATAAAGGGAGGCGACAGATCCACATCATCGGTGCTCCCGGCACCTTCCTCGGTTTTGGATCTGGCATATGAGGCGGCCATGAGCTCGGGCTCGCCGGTAAAATAGATAAGGGGTCGGTACTCCACAAAGAATCGAAACGTGGGTATCGTCGAAACCTCGACGCCAACGGCAGGAAACATACCCACGGAGGAGATAGGCTCGAGCCAAAAAGGTCGCTCCTCCAAGTGCATAATCCGCAGAAAGGCACCAGCGGCAACGTAGAAGCGAAAGAGACTGTCGGGAGCGTTGAGATAGATCCCCAATCCGAAATTGATATGAGAAAGACCGAAACTCGTTCTCCCCCCTTCCTCGAGGTTACGGAATGGTAGCCCCACCAAAAACGTGTTTATGCCAATTCGACCAAAAAAGAGATTGGGAATGATGTAGATAGAAGCCTCTATCCCGGGATAGGTGAGGTTGTTAAGATAAAACTCGACGGCAAACCGCGACGCTCTCCTCTGCTCCAATGCCAGATCAAGCTGAGGTGATGTTAAAGCGAAGGTCCGGGTAAGCGGATAGTAACCGTTCTTCGTTGCACGGAGAGTGTAGGTGGCGGATTGGTCGAGGCCAACTAATAACTCTCCGCTGTCCTGCACGAGCAGCGGAAAGTCGGTCAATCCCTCGATTTCGGTGCCAGGGACAGCGGTGAGTATCACCTCGCCGTTAGTCTCGGTCACCTCTGATTCGACAATTTTCTGAGGGCGCGTTTCATAGCGTTCCCTCACCGCCCTAATCACCTCATCCCAAAATCTCTTTTCGAGGCTCCTTAGTCCGATTTTTTCGATTGTCTTTTCGATAACTTGCTGCTCCGCGAGAAGATCGTAGGATTCGATCCTAAGAGTCAAGGAATCCCGGTTTCCCTCGACCCCCACCCAGAGCCAGGCATCGGCTCCAATCTGTGCCGCCAGCTTGGATCGCTCTTCGGCCCTATCGGGAGGATTACCCCTCTCTGGAGCCTCGAAGAGGGCTATCTCCGGGGCGTTGGTCTCGAGCATGACAAGGAGTGACTCATATATAAGAATCCGCTCTTCTCGGCTGAATTCGGAGCCCGGAAGGATCTCAAAAAGCAGAAGCAGCCTACGAGGCACCTGGACATTCTCCTGGCAGGCAACGCCGGAATTTGCGATCACCATGAAAAGGAGGAGAAGAATCAATAGAAGTCTATTAGATCTATTTCTCATCAACCCCACCACGTGTGAGCCTTGTAAAGCTTTCTCTCACCAAAATTGAAGTAATAGTAGAAATTTCCGCTTATATCAAAACTTATGATATAGCTCGATCCTATCGCCAGATCCCAATCGTCCACCTTTTGACCGGAGAAATCGCATCGGGTCATGCTGCCGTCTTCGTCACTGAGAATGATACCATCCCGGGTGTAGTGAGAGTTCATGGGATTGTGGTGACCTTCGAAGGTGATCATGCCATCAAACGTATCAAAGGTGGATCCATAAGGAAATGAGAGAATCCCTGCCTGATCGAGATCTCCAAAGCCTACAAATGGGTACCGCACCAATTCCGTATTAGAGGAGTTTGAGATGTGGATGATCACCTCCTCACTCTCTCTGTCGCAGGTCAGCTTAAGCAGCTCCCGTGAGCCGGCGCTGATATTGTCGTCTGTGACAGGAATACCAGACCAGTCATCATTGACATATTCAACCTTAAAGCTTCCCAAATCCACATAAGCCCAATAGTTTCTGAATGCAACGCTGTTGTCCGAAAAGCCAATCGCTCCAGGATCGGGCTGATTGGGGGCACCAGTAAGATTGCCCACATGCTGCAAAGATTCACCGTCAAAGACTTCCAAACCGACCACAAACTCTGCTCCGGATGGCGTCAGAAAAGAATTGCTGTTGAATAGGATCAGGGGTCCAACCATTGCATTGTCCAGCTCTTCCTCGAGCTCGAGATTCGAATCGAAAACCAACAATTTGATGTCCCCCGTGTCCTGCAACCGAAAAAGAAGAAAGAGAACATCCCGTGTGGCTCCAGGATTCGCCTGATCGTAGGCTCTGATCGTCTGGAACAGGTAATCGACCTCATCAAATCTGCGATCCCCAAAAAAGGAATCCAAACGATCCTCTAAATTGACAAATGCCGCGATAAAAGGGAGATTTGACGAAAAGGGAGATGCCGAAAAGACCCCGCACGAAACCAAAATGACGGCAAGAATGAGGAGTGCAAGACCAGCCAGCCCTCTTTTCACCATTTCTTCACCCATCCCAGCGTAATCGGCGGCACGGCATCGCCAATGAGATACCATTTACCGCCCAGAAGATTTTCTCCGACATCGATCCCGTATTTCCCCTCAACCCGCAGGTAGAGCATCCATTTCGTCATGTTCCACTCGACCCAAGCATTCAGGACGTTGATGTAGAAATCGGTGAAGATCGGCATCTCAGGAACGGTAAAACCGGTCAGAATGATGCCAAGGCCCGCGGAGATGCCGAAACGGAACGGAGAGTGGGCATCCAAAAAAAGGTAAGTCCCAGTCAACAGTCGGATATCATTATGCAGAATCGGCTGGCTTTGCTCTTCGAAGCTGTGCTGCACATAGAGGTAGTCGTCCAGGCTCATAAAAAACTGATCGGGCAGGAAGTAGAACCGTAATCCAAAACCCAATCCCAACATTTGCCCCCCAGTGTACAGAATCTCTGAGGCCCATCGGGTCCTCCTGACCATTCTCCTCGCATGGTGCTCATGGAGAAATTCGTCGTCCAGCCGGATGACTTCTTTGCTCGAATGATATCCTGACTTTCGCAACTCGATATGCAGGTCTGTCCCTTTGATCGAGTAGATGCTGAGATGACCGTCCTCGATCGATCCTAAGGGCTCTTCGCCGTTCAGATAGACTTCCGCTCCCTCATCAGGCGAAAAGAGCTCCACTTTCGCGAGCAATGGATCGCTCAACCGTTCGGCTGTCGGAAGTGGATTCATGCCCCGCTCAACCTTTGGTTGCATCGTTGCGACGGCAGAACTAATCAAATTGTAGAGGGCCAGTCCCACACGCCTGCTATCCAAAAAACTTGCTATGAGCCTATTCTGCTTGACGTTGTAGCACTTGATCTGCACGAGGATTCTATCGGATTCGATCAAATAGAATCCGGCTATCGCAAGCTGAGCGTTCACCCTTCGGGCAACAGCAATCGCATTTTCACCAGACACGAGAGCTTCGTCACTGAGCTCTAATACCTCTTGCGCCTCCCTCCACTCGTCCTGAGGGACGATGGCGAGCCCAAGGCTCTTCAGCTCGACATCGAGTGCATCTGTAACAATTTTTTGGTATTTCTCGGCATCTTGGCCGTCAGAAGGGCTCTCAGAAAGATTGTAACTCGAGAATACGCAGGCTCGCACTTGCCGAATCTGAGCTTCCTGTGCCCCGGCCCCAATCGCTAGAAGCACAAGCCAAAACAAGAGTAAAATTTGAAGGAAAGCCTTGGTCCTCAATCGTTCAAACTCTCTGACCTCAGGTCTAAGGGCGTGCAGACTCTAAGTGTTACTGTATAGAAGTATAGTATACTGCCCTCAAAATTCAAGCAAAACACCTGTGGAACGCAGCTGCAGAAAAGAGCATCCATACAGCTACGGTCATAGCTTGCCAGCCGAAACGGGCTCGGCCTTTCAATCCTTCAATTGACTATTCTAGCCTGTTTGATATAATTGAAGGTTGTAAGTGCAGTCCCACAAAACGATGCCAGAAAAACAGTTAGCCTTCAAAGATGACGAGGTCGTAAAGATTTTGAACAATGTTTACAACCTCTTCAAAAATGGAAGGTTTGTAGAAACGAGGGACCGGCTTGAACAGGCCTTGAAAATCGACTTCGAGTATCCTGGAGTGACCTCCTCATTGAAGTACGCTAATTTTTGGATAGAGAAACAGGAGAAACTCGAGCATATCGAGGGCGACCATGATCGAGGCGAATACTTGTTACTTCAATGGAAGCATTTTGCTTCTTTCGTCAAAAGAGTGGGAGATGCGTCAGAGAAATGCCTCTATAGCATAAAGCAATGGGTATACAAGGCAGCCCTGGATTTTTTCAAAAGCATCCATGACGAAGGCGGCGTCTATAATACGGAGGTGCTTACCCGCATAGGGAAATGCTACAAGGGCATAGGCAACTATGAAAAGGCTATCGAGTACCTCGAGATCGCCAGCCAACAGAAGAGCGGCGCTCCTATGATTCTCGCAGAGTTGGCAGACTGCTATTCGCTCATAAACGAAGCCCGGGCCAGCAAGGTTTTCTATCGAGAAGCCTTTTTTCTCGATCCGCAGGCCATCGATCTCGCTAATATCGAATCACCTGCCATAAATCGCCTGGTCGATCGGCTCAGGGAGAAGGGATTCACAGAACCCGAGCTTTCGGAATGGATCCCGGTGTACGGCACAATCTACGGCGTCTTCAACGTCAAAAGGGAGCTGAGACCGATCGAGTTTGGACAATTGAAGCAACGGATCTTCAAATTCGAGAACGACCTGAGAGAAAACAAGGATAAAAAGGGATATCTTGTCGCCCGGTTAATAAACCACTACTTTTGGCTTATAGATCATTATATTAATACTGGCGAAGAGAAAGCAAAAATCGACGAGGTTCTGCTTAAAATTAAGAACCTCGATCCGGTTATCTATAAGGAATATACAAAATAGACTTCACATCGCAGCATAGCGGCCACGGGTTATCTACGGAAGTCGAATATCCATAAAAACTTGTGGCCGGCTGAAAGGATAGGAATCAGGAGTTCAGAGATGGCGGAAAACCTGCTGAAAAGCGTAAATGAACTACTCAATGAGGAAAAATGGACGAGGGCGGCTCTCAACAGCTACTCTGTCACGAATTTTAAAGAACTGGATGACATAATAGCCAATGTCAGGGAAAACAACGTAGAGCTCGAGGCAAAGGAAACCTGCGAGGAGCATCTCAAGCATTCAAAGAACAGCATAATAGCGTTGTACCTTTCTGGGGTTATATCGTTGAGCAAGCAGCTGGTTGATGATTCGAATCTAGTCATGCTCATCGACATTTTCTCGGACAACCACAAATGGAATATCGTCGAGTTTCTCTGTTTGCGGATCCTCGAATACGGGGAAAACAAGTTTGCACTAAGGACCCTTGCCGAGTGCTACGAAAACAGCAACGAGCAGAATAACAAAGTAGAAGCCTGGAAAAGGCTTATAAAAGTCGACTACGAAGAGGCTGATATTGTCAAACATCTGGCCGAAATTGAAGACGAGAAGGGAAATCTGGAATCAGCAGTCGACTACTACAAAAAGGCGCTTCACAGATTTGTCAATAAAAAGATGTTTTCCAATGTAAAGGAGATCTGGAGCAAATTGATCGACTACTCTCCGGAGGATATCGATTTCTTCTTTCGAGTCGAGAAGAAGGTGGCAACGACAATCAGCGAGGAGAGAGCTGCCATGCTCCTACACTCCCTGTTTCCTGTTATTAGAGCGCAAGAAGACTGGGAAACGGCCATCGTCATCGTCAAAAAGATTCTCGACTACGAACCTAAAAACGCAGACGCCAGGAAAGACCTCGTAGAGTGCTATAAAAGCTACTACAAAAACCATAGCCAGCTGAATGAATATATCAGGATCTCTAATCTCAATCAGAGCTGGCGCAATGTGCATGATGCCATCAACGACTTCGAAAAGCACATCGCTTTCGACGTCGGTAACTATGTGTTCCACCGCAGTTGGGGTATCGGACGAATCTCGGATATTAACGACGACGTTTTTGTCATTCATTTCGCCAACAGGAAAAACCATAAGATGTCTCTGAAGATGGCTGTGAATGCATTGAAAATCCTCGCAAACGATCACATTTGGGTGTTGAAAGGCACCACGCCGTCGGATGAGCTAAAGGAGAAGGTTAAGAGTGATCCGGCCTGGGCGCTGCGGACGATAATAAGGAGCTTCGATAATGTGGCTAATATGAAGACCATCAAAGCGGAGCTCGTTCCGAGCGTGCTTACCCAGGGTGAATGGTCAAAGTGGAATACCGAGGCCCGGAAAATACTGAAAACCGATCCAGCCTTTGGCAACCTGCCCGATAAACGAGATCTGTTCGAAGTTCGAGACATACCCATCTCCTTCGAAGAAAAAATTTACAATAAGTTCAAGGCGGAGAAGAGCTTTTTTGGACGTGTTCAGACAGTGATGGAGTTTTTGCCGGAAGCTGAGCCAGATTCGGATTTTTTCAAGGAGGTTTTCGCTTATTTTACCTCCTTCCTCAAGGCCTACTCGACGGTTTCTGAAATCGTGATATCCAGTTATCTGCTGGTGCAGAGAATCGTCGCAATTCATCCCTACCTAAACCCCGGTTTGGAAATGAACTTCGAGGATTTGCTGGGGCAGATCGAAGATCTGCCTGGAGTCTTCTCGAATATCGAAGACAGCGACCTCAGAAAAGAATTTCTCATGAATGTCAAGAGATACAAATCCAACTGGCCGGAGATATTCGCGGATCTCTTCCGTTTCCACCTCAGCAAGTACATCATCGATGAACTGCTGGCAGCAAAGAAGCTAGACGCGATAAAGGAGCTGTTTGAAAACGCCACGAGCCGTTATAGAGAATACCGCGAATCATTTGTCTGGCTGGTGAGAAATCTCATTGACGAGCCTTGGTTCTCTGAACTAAAGGTTCCGGAGGAGAAGATACTCATCTGTCTAATACATCTTCTTGACATTACCTACCGAGAAATCAATAACCGTCGAGATGTCAGCCTGAATAGAAGAATGAACAAGCAGATCCAGGATTTTCTCTTCAAAGAAGAGAGGCTAACCAATCATCTCATGAACTCCGATGAGGATTCCAGCAATAGACTGTATACCCTTGTTGAGGACGTCAAGGAGCTCGATCCTTCCATCAAAATAAGAATCAAACAGAAAATCAAGGTCCGCTTCCCCAACTTCAAGTTCATCGGCGAAGCCGAGATCGAGACAGTTTCTCGCGGACTGCTCGTTACCAGAGCGGGTTATGAGTCCAAGCAGAAGGTATTGAGGAACATTCTGGAAGTCGAAATCCCTCAAAACTCCAAAGATATAGGAGTCGCAATGGAAAAGGGTGACCTTCGCGAGAATGCGGAGTACAAAGCTGCGCTCGAAAGGCAGGACCTGTTGAACAATACAGCGGCAAAACTGCAGTCGCAGCTTCAGGAAGCACAGATCTTCGACGAATCACATATCGATGTGAATAGCATATCCTTCGGAACAAAAGTCATGCTTCACAATCTCATCACCGAAGAGAAGGAGGAATACATGATTTTGGGCCCCTGGGAGTCGGCCCCTTCTCAAAATATCATCTCCTATCTATCCCCTTTGGGCACCCATCTGCTAAACCATAAATCGGGAGATGAGTTGAGTTTCTCGATCAATGAAAAGGAATTCCACTACCGTGTGGAAACCATCGAGAGGCTTCCGGCAAACGTGATATGAGACCTATAACACCAAACATCGTGGCGGTGATCTGCATCGCTATCCTGCTCTTCTTAGCACCTCAGATTCTGAGAGGAGACGATCCTAAAGATATCGTCGTGATGATCGATATCTCTGCAAGCATGGACCCCTATTTTGAGGACCTTGTTCACTATTTCAAAGACGACATTCTCAAAGAGGTCGTTCGATTTGGCGACAGCTTCCACTTTCTCAGTTTCTCTTCTCGTCCGGAGATCGAGATTTCGGAGGATATGGCGGACGAGAAATCCCTTCAAAAAATCATCCTCAAGCTATACAGTTTGAAGCCTCTCGGGCTATACACCGACCTGGTTGCTGCGGTGAGGTTTCTCACAGACTTCGCGACGGCCCTTCCTCCTCAGAGAGAGAAAGTCATCCTTCTCCTTTCCGACGGCATACACGATCCGCCTCCAAGAAGTCCCTACTACAACATTGATCGAAAAGAGTTTATCGAAGATTTGCGCTCCCAAGCCAGGATTATAAAGCAGAAGGGATGGGCTGTGCATATACTCCAGATGCCTATGCAAGAGCAGTCAGAACGGATACCAGGAGAGCCGACCCAGACAGAAAATGCCCTAAAGATATTCGCCGATGAACTCGACACCAATGTGGCAGACTACTCCGAAAAAGAGCAGGTCAGTAAGGAGATGCAAACATCGGTTCAGGAGCCAACAAAACAGACAGCCCAGCAGGAAGAGAGGGCTCGAGTAACTATTGAGGATGTCGGCAAGGTACTCTACCCTATCCTGATCGTTCTATTGTCACTGTTGGCAGTCTTCATCCTTGTCTCTTTGGTCAGAGCCAACAGCCTTAAATCCAAACTCGATCGCTATATGCATCCATCTCGTGCCTATCGAAAAGTGTTCGGCTTCTTCGCAAGCAGAAAAAAGGGACCCTTAATCGAAATGCGGGTGGATCAGCAGAATCGCCATATAGGGTTTCGCAACATTAATCTTCTAGTTCCTGGACAAACCCTCTCAGTAGGCGGCGGTTCCTCGCGGTTTTTAATCTTTCTGGTACCGTTCCCTCCCCGTATTGCGAGCCTTTCATTTGACGGGGATTCTTACACATTCAAGCCAAGACGAATGGAGTTTTTTCCAGATCTGGTGGGACCCATCGAGGATTGCCTCGGCAAATCGATCGCGGCGCGATCTCGCAAGGGCTACTCGATCACGATTCGTTTTCTTCGGTATATCTCGCCCTTAGAGGAGATAAATCGGATTCTCCGCATCCCTTACGATAGATCAGAGACCTGAAAGCATTAAGCGATAGGAAGCCAAGAAGGACCATCGCCAGGACAATCGGCAGGTAATCACCGAATAGAGTATAGATTGTCGGCGATGTGGGGCGATAGATAGGAACCTCCGCCGCAAGGGTGTCTTGGCGAAATAGGCCGAGCATTCTGGTAATCTCGCCCTTCGCTCCAATAATCGAGGTCACCCCCCCATTGGTACACCGAATCATTACCCTTCTGTTTTCGATCGATCTGAATCTCGCTGCAACGAGCATCTGGATCTCCGCCGATTCACGCCGGGACCAGGAGACATTGGTCAGATTGATCCAGGCATCGGCTCCTTTACGTATGAATTTCCGGCAGAGATCTGGATAGGCATCTTCAAAACAGATAGGAGTGCCGAATCTCAGTTTCTGGCCATCGGAAAGGGGCAATTCGAAGATAGTGGCTTCTGTGCCGATTCCCCAACCAGCTGCCAGTCCGAGGATCTCACCGAAAAAGTATCTAACAGGAAAGAAGCCCCAGAAAGGAACCACCTCCGCAAAGGGCACGAGGTGCTGTTTGCCATAGTAATCGAGAAGCTCTCCTTCGGGAGAGATCAGAAGGGAGGCGTTGTAGAATCGGGATTCTCCCACGGGTCGAAAGGGAGCACCTATGAGAAAATAAGAATCCAGCTCCCTGATGAATCCATAAAGGGGTCTCTGTTTCGGTACCCTTTTCAGGATGCTCCCAAACTGCTCCTCCCTGATGTAGTATCGGACAGCCGTTTCGCTCCAGACGATTACATCTGGTTGGTTCTCGTTGCCGCTTGCTGTTTTGCCCAAACCCCTGAGAGTCAAATTCTGGGCTGCAACAATTGCCTCGGCTGAACGACCCGATGACCAGGGATCTTCGTTGTTCTGAACAAGCAAGACTCTAACGTGAGCGCTATATGGAATATCGCGCCATAGGCTGTAGACCCCATAGCCCAGGGTTGCAGCGATCAAGATGACCACAAATGCCAATTGGAGCAACAATGCTTTTCGTTCCTGCCTGTAAATCCTGTAGAATGAGAGTGCCAGCTCCGCGAACCAGGCATTCGAAAGGGCTAGCAGAAGGGACAGACCCCAGATACCCGTTATATCAACGATCTGCACGAGTGGATCAACGGTGTTAATCGCGTGGGGCAAAAGCCCCCACGGAAAGCCCAAGAAACCTGAGGATTTCAGATATTCGTAAACCGCCCAGCCCGCTGCCAGCAGGAATACACGATATGTTGGCCTTGTTCGACTGAGACCGCGCAGCATCGGCGCCAGCAAAGCATGGTAGCCCATATATCCGAGAGTTACACCGCTAACCGTCCAAAAGGAATACTCGCCATAGAAGAGAAGCCAGTAGTGCACAAGAACCGTAGACACTCCCCCAAATACAACTCCCAGAACCGACGAAAAACGAAATGTCGGTGCGAGAGCAATGGAGAGAAAGTATGGGGCCAGGCAGATAAAACCCAGCAGCGGATTGCCATAGATGTATAGATCGTTCGGCAATGCCAGAGGTAAGAGCAAAGCGGAAAGTAAGGTGAAAAGGAAAATCCGGAATCTCATCGGCGTTAGTTTATACAAGAGTGTCATCTAGTAAAAGACTACCTCTTCAGCACGGTCCGGGCTCAGCCGCCCACCCGAAGCAGCGGGGCGGGCTCAGCGTGGGCGGGCTCAGCCGCCCACGCTGAGCCCTCCCACCCGATACGGGCTACGCGCCCCGATGGCTTCGAAACTGCAGTGAAAATGTTCAGGCGGCTAGATAGAGATTTCTTCTGAAAATTTGCTCTCCTGCTCGATGTCGAACTATACTAGTAAGGATGGCTAAAGGGAGACACAAAACTGAAATCAACAGCCTGCCCAGCAGGCTGTCGCACAACAGCCAACGGGAGCTACCCTGCCTCACTCCCGAAGAGATTTATCAAGGCTTACACAGCTACGTCATCGGTCAGGAACGTGCAAAAAGGAAGATCGCACTGGCTGCCCACAATCATATCAAACGGATACGATACAACCGGCAAAATCCCAAAAACCCGATCAACAAGGCCAACATTCTTCTATACGGTCCAACGGGATGCGGTAAGACCCACCTAGCAAGAAACTTGGCCCGTATTTTGGATTTGCCAATAATTATCGTCGATGCCACCGATTATACGGAAGCCGGGTACTACGGCAAAGATGTCGAGACCATCGTAGGCGAGCTCCTCCTCAAAACGGGAAATGTCGAAGAGGCCCAACAGGGCATCGTTTTCATCGATGAAATTGATAAGATTGCCACACGCCGAGGGGGCTTGAGAACAGGTGCCGGAAATCGGGACATCGGCGGCGAGGGCGTACAGCAGGCGCTGCTCAAGCTTCTGGAGGGTAAAACCGTCTTTGCGCCCATAAACGTGACGCAGCATTGGAACCGCCATGATTTTGTGCCGGTCGAGGTCTCGGATATACTGTTTATCTGCGCTGGAGCATTCTCGGACCTTGCTCAATACAAGAGCAGCATGGTCAAGGGTTTTTCCAGTAGTGTCCGCGAAAAGGAAGAAACCGAGAACGTTATCAGCCTGGAAAGCTTTCAGAAGTATGGCTTTATGCCGGAGTTTCTCGGGCGCCTTCCGATTCGGATCGGCATGAGGGCTTTGTCGGAAGAGGAGCTGATTGACGTCTTGATGTTGCCGCCTGATTCGATTCTCAATGAGTATCGCAGGCTTCTCAGTATCGATGGTATCGCCCTCTCCGTGGATCGAGATGTACTGATTCCAATCGTAAGATACGCCGAAAGGAAAAAAATAGGAGCCCGTGCATTGCGAACAGTGATGGAGGAGATCCTCGAGGATATCATGTTCAAGGCACCGGAGCTCAAAGGCAAGGCCGTCCGTCTAACCAAAGGCTCAGTTGAAAAGAAACTCGAAAGCTTAGAGCAGTAGATGCATCGACGGCCTATCACAGCAGATGATATCGACAGTCTGGTCGATCTCGATCGCCTCTGTTTTGCCCGCAGCGCTGTCTACTCCGTTGATGAGTTTTCCTATTTTCTCTCACTACAAAAAAGCCTTGGGATTCTCTTCGAGGAAGAAAAGCAAGTTGTCGCGTTCATACTTTCCGTGTGGAGCGGTGATATTGCCGAGCTTATAACGATTGACGTTCATCCCTCCTATCGACGAAAGGGATTCGGCACGAGCATGCTGCATTATATCGAGGAAGAACTTAGAACACACAGAGTGAGCATGGAATGCCTGCATGTCTCCGTCGAAAACCATCCAGCCTTGAGCTTCTACAGGAAAGAGGGCTTCAAAATTATCGACACCATCAGCAACTACTACAGAGACGGGGGCCACGCCTACTTAATGGCCAAGATATTTAAGTGGTCGATTAGGGGACCGAAAGCGAAAGCATAGTGAGTTGAAAAGTTGCAGCTTTTCAAATACTATGATCTCAGCTTGCTCACCTATAACTTAATAACAACCGAAAATTTTACTGACTGATGCCTGGATCTATGCACTTATTACTCACGAATGATGACGGAGTTGAAAGCGTGAGTCTCTCGGCTTTGGCAAAGCGGCTTGGCGACGAGCACGAGGTTTGGATCTTTGCACCTGACGCTGAACGCAGCGCCTCGTCCCATTCTATCACGCTTCGAAATGCAATTAGGGTAGAGAGGCGAAGCGAACGTGTCTACGCTTGCAGCGGGACACCGGCCGATTGTGTGATTTTGGCGGCACTTGGTTTAATGGATGCAAAAATCGATATGGTCTTGTCGGGTCCCAACATAGGGCCCAATCTTGGAACAGACCTCATTTACTCGGGGACAGCAGCAGCTGCAAGGCAAGCTGCACTCATGGGCATTCCTGCTCTCGCCGCCTCTCTGGTTGGCAATCACACCCGGCAATCAATAGAGTTTGCCGTTGAGTTCGTCGCGCGAAATCTTGAGCTCTTCAAGGAGTTGGCTTCGGCGGATCATTTTCTCAACATCAATTTTCCCGAAGTGATCAATCCAAAGCAGAGCATATCGATCACCTTTCCGTCCCTTCGGATTTACAGAGATAAGCTGGACATAAGAAAAGAGACGGAAAGCACCTCATACTGCACGATAAAGGGGCCTCCTCCAGAGTCCCACATAGAGAATGGATCTGACTATGATGCGGTCGCATCCGGAAGGATCTCGATTTCGCCAATTCTGATTCATCCCTTGAACCATCAAATCGAAAACCGATACCGGAATGCATCAATCTGGTCCGGAGAGAAAGCATAATGGAAGCAAGCATTCAGAGAGGAATCAAGTTTTACAACACCAAGAGGTACCAACAGGCATTAGAGGAATTCCGCGCGGTGGACGAAGATCCGTCCGAAAACAGCGAACTCGCCTACTACATCGGACTGACATTGACACAGCTTGGAAAATACGACGAAGGATTGCTCTACCTGGAGCAAGTGGTGAACTCGCATACAAGCTTCCTGCATATCTATCAGAGTAGAATGATCCTGGGATATATATATTCGGTTACCGGGCGATACAAACTCGCGGAGTTCGAATTTGGAAAGCTTCTTGAGCTTGGAATGGAATCAATACAGATCTACGCCTCTCTGGGATATATCTACTACAACCTCAACCGGGTTGACGAAAGCATTCAGATGCTGAGCAAATCTCTAGGGCTTGATCCTGACTATCCCAACGCTCTCAACTCGCTAGGCTATATCTATGCAGCTGAAGATCTAAACTATGAGAAGGCTCTCGCTCACTGCAGACGGGCAGTTCAGCTAAGCCCCAACAATCCGGCGTATCTCGACTCTCTAGGTTGGGCCTGCTACAAGAATGGTGACCTGGGAGACGCACGCACGTATCTGCGCAAAGCACTCGACCTTGCGCCGGGCAACAGAGAAATCGCACGACATTTGAAAGCCGTCATGGATGAGATGTCCGGCACTTAATTCATCCTTTGAAATGCCTTTCTATTCGCAAACAGATTCTTTTTTTTTTAATCAATTAGAAACGAATCGCCGATAAACAGGATGGAGAACTATTATGAAGATAGATTCTGCCGTCATGGGACAGATCAGCTACCTCGCGCAGCAACATGCCCGAGAGATCAATGTGATCAATGAGAACGAAATTAAATCGATTCTCTACCTGGGCATTAGAGGGCTGCAGACTAAGGAAGCAAACGACTCCCAGGCTCAAGACGTTGATCATAGTGTAGATACTTTTGTCTAACTTCTGTATAATCCTTCCGTGAGATTTTCTAATCACTCACAGAGACGAGAGACGAATGTTCAAAGTCTTCTCCTGCTTATAGCCAGTCTCCTTTTTGCCCTTCCTCTCTACTCCCAAAACATCGATATGGACGCCGTAAAATCAGAGGAGTTCTTCCGTTGGGGGGTGGATGCCTTTCACAGCAGCTATTTCAACAAAGCTATCCAATCCTTTGAAAAGGCTCTTAGTTTTAAACCCGATGATGCGGTGACCAGATCATGGCTAGGCAGAGCCTTCTACAAATCTGGTTTGGAGAAGCAGGCCCTCCACGAATGGAACTACCTCATAGAGAACGGCAAATCAGATGCCGTGATCAACAATTGGGTCAAGTTCGTCTCGTTTCAAAGATCGTTGGGCCCAGAGCTTACCGAAGAGAAGGAGAGCCGTTTGGTCATTTCCTTCGAGATCGATGGCAATAGCAGGGCCTTCTATCCCTTCAAGCGTCCAACTTCGGTTAGAGCGAGCTCTGATGGTTCGATCTATGTCGTTGCCTTTGGCAGCAACGAAATTCTGCAGATCGATCCCAATACCCGCGTCAGTGAAGTGCTCAACGGCGGCATCGAAGGCTACGACAATCCCTATGACATAAGAGAAGTAGGAAACCAATACCTCTTTATTACTGAGTTTTCCGCAAACCGAGTCTTGAAATGCGATCGCAACGGCAACAAAATTCTATCCTTTGGCAAAAAAGGCACAGCTCCGGGCGACCTTCTGGGACCGCAGTATCTTAGCGATGATGCGAAGGGTTACATTTACGTATCCGACTATGGCAACAGAAGGGTCAACAAATACGATTACGATGGCAACTTCATTTTATCGTTCGGACGACGTAGCGGTCCGTTTACCGGATTCCTGGCGCCAACCGGCGTAGCCGCTACATCGGACCGAGTTTTTGTGGCTGATCGACAGCGAAAGATGATATTTGTTTTTGATTCGAGCGGCAACTATCTGGCAACGATCGGCGAGGGACTGCTGGAAGCACCCGAAGCCATTGATTTTGCCGATTCAAATCATCTCCTGGTCGCTGATACAACTCGTCTGCTGGAAATTGATATTGAAAACGATTCTTCAAAGTTGCGAGGTGAAATCGGCGATTCT
Organism: uncultured Spirochaetales bacterium; assembly: GCA_964561715.1. GTDB lineage: Bacteria > Spirochaetota > Spirochaetia > SZUA-6 > CAZLRN01 > CAZLRN01. The sequence goes on along the minus strand of CAZLRN010000001.1, from coordinate 7,433 downwards.
TCCAGACGCATTGTCGGCATTGCAGTCGACGCCAATCGCGATATGGTTGCAGTGGACTTCGATCTGAATCGTATTTTCTACCTAACCCCTGCTCCTTCTCTGTATACGGGATATTTTGTAAAGATCGAACGTGTGGATGCGCAGAAGTTTCCCGAAGTCACCGTTGATATCTCCGTGACGGACAGGGACGGTGCTCCTCTGGTGGGTTTGAAAACGGAGAATTTCAGAATCAGCGAGTTCGGCCAATCAGTCAAGGATTCGGAAATGCTTCTGTCCAACAACCATCCGTCGAGAATGAGCGTAGCTGTTTTAGTCGAAAGATCTCCGGCAGCAAAGCAACAGGGGCAGGCTCTCGAAGAGGCGGCGGAAAGCATTCATGATGTTTTCAGCAATAAGGCTCAGCTGAAAATTGTAGCTGCATCGAGAACTCCAACGGTGGAATCGGATTTCGGTGATACGCGTCTCAGGATGGTCAGAGCCGTAAAAGAAGGAACCTACTCCGCTGACTGGGTGTTTGATCAGAGCGTCAGACTTGCTGCCTCAGAGCTATTTCCAGCGCGCGGCAAAAAGGCGATCGTCTTTCTTTCCCAGGGAAAATTGGGCTATAATCCCTACGGCACCTATTCTCTCATGGAATTGGCTCAGTTTCTCAGAAACAACGGCATCACGTTCAATGCGATGTATCTCAGCAGTGTCCAGCCTGATCCTGACATACGATATCTCTGCCAGTTGACGGGCGGCCAGGATCTGCCCTTCTACAATCCCCGGGGAATCTCAGCCCTCGAGGCAGGCCTCGCCAGCCACGTTACACCGGTTTACGTGCTGAGATACCTCTCGCCCTCGTATGCAGATTTTGGCAGAAGATATATCAGCATCGAAGCCGAAGTGTCTCTAAAATCAAAAAGCGGATATGATAAAAGCGGCTTTTACGCCCCCCTGGAGTTTTAATCCTATCCTTATTCCAGTTTTTTCAGGTCCTTTTCCTTAGCTTCAATTCTTTTTTTCAGATCTTCGATCTCCATTAGGAGCGCTTTCACATCAGCTGTTCCCTTAGATACCGTATTCTTGCCTTCGTCAACGAGCGCCCGATAGACTGTGCTTCCGAGGGCCGAAAACTTCTTTCCCGCCTCTCTCTCCAATTGCCCGATCTCGAATCGTAGAATCCCCTTTTCGCCAAGCTCTTTGGCTTTATCGGCAGCCTGACCAAGGGCTTCCTTTGTCGTATCGAATCCTTGGGAAATAACGGTCTTCATTCTCTCTATAAAGTCCATGTCACCCTCCTGTATAATCATATAGGCTACGAGTTTTCTGATCAACCTCTATTCGTATCGTACCTGAATGAAGGTCGTATTGACAGAGGATTTCTGGCCATGATAAAGTTAACGATAACGCTGTGTATCTTTTTCCAGTAGCCAACGCGCTGGATCAAGGAGCTTTTATGTCCGGCCATAGTAAATGGGCTTCGATCAAACATAAAAAGAGTGCCAATGATGCCAAGCGAGGGAAGCTGTTCACCAAAATCATCAAAGAGATTATGGTTTCAGCCAGGCAAGGCGGGGGCGATCCGGAAAGCAATGCAAGACTGCGAACAGCGCTTCTCAAGGCTAAAAGCGCCAATATGCCCAAGGATAATATCGAGCGTGCCATCAAGAAAGGCACGGGTGAAGCAGGCGATGTCGAATATCACGAGATCTTGTACGAAGCCTACGCTCCCGGAGGGGTAGCGCTGCTCATTGATGTCTTAACAGACAATAGAAATCGAACCGCTGCTGAAATTCGAAATATCCTCTCCAAAGGTGGAGGCAACCTGGGAGAATTGGGCTGTGTCTCCTACCTCTTCAAGCGTAAAGGCGTTATCACCTTTGACGCTTCCAAGTACAGCGAAGACGAAATCATGGTCGTTGCCCTGGAATGCGGCGCAGAAGATCTGGTAGCCGAAAATGGAACACTCGAGGTTATCACCCAGCCAGAGGATTTCGAAAAGGTTTTGAATGCCCTCGAGGATGATGGGTTCGAAAACACATACTCAGAGATTGCAATGTTAGCCGATAATTCCGTAACGCTGGATATCGAGAAGGCGAAGAAGGTTCTCAACCTCATCGAAAATCTCGAAGATAACGACGACGTACAAAGCGTTTCATCGAACCTTGATATTCCTCAGGATCTCGTTGACAAGGCCTGATCTCGCTCCTTCATGCCACGCCCATCGCCTCAGAAGGCGAGACGCAATAAAAAGCATTAGTGTATGCGAAGCCTAATAGGAATTGACCCCGGGTTGACATCGACCGGCTATGGCGTGATCAAAGCTGACAGGGTTTCCTACAGCCATGTCACGCACGGAGTGATTCAAACCGATCGACACCAGTCGAGAGGAGAACGCCTCGTTCACCTCTTTCTGTCCTTGGATGCCATACTGGAAGAATTCAATCCCCAAGAGGCGGCCCTAGAGAGCCTTTTTTTTGCCAAGAACGTCAAGACAGCGATGCCCGTTGCCGAAGCGCGAGGAGTGATTCTTATGTGTCTGGCGAAACGAGGCATACGGTATCGAGAATACACCCCTCTGGAGATCAAGAAATCCGTTCTGAGCAGAGGGAGGGCTGGAAAATCGCAGGTGCAGCGGATGGTTCAGCTCCTGTTCCGCCTCGAGGAGATCCCCCATCCCGATCATGCTGCCGATGCTCTTGCCGTAGCTTTCTGCCACTGCAATCGAGAGCAGAAGAGGATAGCCAGCGAGATCAGTAAAAATGTTTAACAGCATAACAGGCAAAGTTACATTCAAGACCGATGAAACGCTCGGTCTGCTGACCGGCGGCATCGAATGGGAGATATCAACGACTGCCCAGAGCATCTCCCAGATTCCTGAGATAGGTGCATCCGCCAAGATGTACACCTTTCTTCATCACCGAGACGACCAAATGAAAATATTCGGCTTTTCCACAGTCAAGGAACGGGATCTCTTTCTCAACCTTATAAAAGTGGACAGCGTCGGACCTCGGCTCGCCCTCAAAGTACTTTCCGGCACGGCGACGGACAGCTTCGTCAGCGCTATCGAGGACGGCGATGTAGACAGGCTGATGGCCGTACCGGGGTTGGGTCGAAAAACCGCTCAGAAAATTATCCTTAGCTTAAAGGGAAAACTTGTTCTCACCGAATCCAAGGACGAGTATTCTGATATCGTCAACGCTCTGGTGGGAATGGGCTTTGACAAGAAGGACGCGCGTCAGGCTGTTGCCAAAGCGCTTGAAAGCCTCGATCCTGACGGGCTGAAACAGGAGGATTTGGAGCCGGAGTTGTTGAGGAGATCGATAAAATTGGCCAGCCGGGCAGGTGTAGCGTATGAATCGAGACGAGACGATCAGCAGTGAGTTTATCGAGGATCAGGACAACGACGAGGTCGCGCTGAGACCTAAATGGCTCAAAGATTTCGTCGGCCAATCCTCACTAAAAGCGAACCTTTCCATCTTTATTGAAGCCTGCAGGCAGAGGCAGGAAAGCCTCGATCACGTTTTTCTCTCCGGACCTCCAGGGCTGGGCAAGACAACTCTCGCTTATATCATTTCAAACGAGCTGAACACCACCTTCAGAGCCACCTCCGCGCCGGCCTTGGAGAGGCAGGGCGATCTTGCCGCGATTCTTACATCCATCGAAGAGAAAGAGGTGTTTTTCATCGATGAGATTCATCGTCTCCGCCCGGCTGTGGAGGAGATCCTCTATGCCGCGATGGAGGATTACCAGATCGATGTTGTGATCGGGCAGGGACCCGGAGCCCGTTCGATAAAAATTCCGCTGCCCCCCTTTACCCTCGTTGGGGCGACAACAAAGGCGGGGCTCGTATCCAGTCCCCTCTACTCTCGCTTCGGCATTACATGGAGGCTGGATTTCTATACGGAGGAAGATATACGCAATATCCTGCGTCGCTCCGCCCGTATCTTGCGGGTCGACATAGAGGATGAGGCGATTGATATTCTCTCGAGTTCGTCACGCGGAACGCCAAGAGTGGCAAATCGATTACTGAGACGAATGCGAGATTTTGCTCAGGTCTGGGGCGACGCCACGATCAAGCCCGATATAGTTATAAAAGGCCTGGGGTCACTGGAGATCGATGGGGCTGGTCTCGACAAGCTGGATCGAGAGCTGCTTCGTACCATTATTAAAAAGTACAGAGGCGGCCCAGTCGGCTCGGAAACCCTAGCTATATCGGTGGGTGAATCCGTGGATACGCTGGAGGACATTCACGAACCCTATTTGATTCAGAGCGGATTTCTCAAAAGGACGCCTAGGGGAAGAGTCGTCACGGAAAAGGCCTTCGAGCATCTCAGAATCCCGTTTGAAAAGGATGAAAATCAGCGATTTCTCTTTTGATATTCCAGAAGTGCTCATCGCGCAGGAGCCTGCGGCAAGGCGAGGGACGTCGCGCCTGTTGATCATCGACAGGGCGACCGGCCAAATGGAACACAGCTCTGTTGATTCGTTCCCCCATCGGCTCAGGAAAGGCTCTCTCGTCGTATTCAACGATACCAAGGTTCTCAAGGCTCGACTCTTCGCTCACTCCGATGGGACAGGTGCGAGAGTGGAGTTCCTTCTTCTCGATCAGCGCAGACCGGATCAATGGCTCGCCATGGCGAGCAAAGGTAAACGCCAGAGAGAGGGCAAAAGATACCAATTTCCCGGCGGCGTGGCGGGGGTCATTCGAGGCCAGGAGGGTGAGTTCAAGCTTGTGCAATTCGATCATCCAGTCGAGGAAGCCTATCTGGACCGATACGGGGTAGTCCCACTGCCCCCCTACATCAAGCGCCTCCCTCGTCGCCTCGATGAGAAACGCTATCAAACCGTTTATGCAAGGCAGATCGGTTCCAAGGCTGCTCCGACTGCAGGTTTGCATTTTACGAAGTCTCTGATTGAAGCCATCAAGGCAGCCGGTGCCCTCACGACTTATATCACGCTGCATGTCGGTGCGGGAACTTTTCTGCCGATCCGAACGGCAAATGTGGAAGCCCACCAAATGCACGAAGAGACCTTTCGAATCTCCACCCAATCCGCCGAACAGATTCAGCAGGCCATGAGCGAACAGCGGGACATTGTTTCTGTCGGCACAACCGTGGTGCGTGCTCTGGAAGCATCGTGTGTCAATGGGAAAATCAAATCGGGACTGTCGAGGACGTCTCTCTTTATATATCCGGGATACCGCTTCAAAGTCGTAAACAGATTATTCACGAATTTTCATACTCCACGCTCCACGCTGCTTCTGCTTGTCTCGGCCTTTGCCGGGAAGCACCTCATCAGAATAGCATATAGGGAAGCCATCGAAAAAAGGTACAGGTTCTTCTCTTACGGTGATGCGATGTACATCATGTAGTAAAAGACCGCCGCTTCGGCGGTCCGGGCTCAGCGTGGGCGGCTGAGCCCGCCCACCCGAAGCGAGGCTTCGAAACTGCAGTCAAGGGAAAGCAAAAGGAGCTAGTAGGTAGAGGCGTCCATGCTGTCGAATTGCGCGCGGACTCTATGCAGGCGCTCTAAATCCTCCGCTATGATATCACCGTAGTCGAGCTCGCCGGAGCGGATACGGGCGCTCTCGTCCTCCCAGATCTGGATCTCTTCCAGGTAATACGGCGAGTAACCGAGTTTACGCGCCCAGGAGAGAGCTTGGCGCCAATAGAAGAGGGATAGGCGAAACATCTTCTCTGCGGTTTCGAGGCTTTCGAGGTTTTGACGCTTCCACGGCGCATTGTGGAAGTAAGCGACCCTCTTGTTGTATCGACTTGCCAGGGTCCGATACAGCTCGACGAGTTTCAGATTGACATGCATTTTAAAGAGATAGCGGTAGTGCCTCCACTCCTCTTTGCTTTCGATCTTGGCGAGGGCGTAGAGGGGATTGCAAAAATCTGCTTTTAGAGCCTGCTCCAACCAGTAGATATTCTCCATAGAATTGTCTGAGTTCTGATAGAGGTGAAGATGATAGAGCCGATAAAATTGTTCCGCGTAGCTTACCTTGTAGCCAAAGAGCGGAGTCAAGGCAACTATGAGGAGTGTCAGAGTACTAACAATCCGCTTCACGACTTAATTATCGACATCTCCAGCATGATGTTCCAGATATTCTCGCCTATCTCTTCAGCTCGAGGCGTGCCATCAATCCATCGTACATTCATAGAGGTATGCCGAAAAGAGTCTATCGCCAGCTCGTACCGTTGCCGGACTTCCTTCTGCATAGCCATCCCATCAAACAGGTCCGGCCGACCTCGATCCTGACGCCGCTGTTGACAAACCTCGGGGGGGGTTTCAAGAAAGACCAGCAATTCCGGGAGAGGAAAGTCCTCGTTAATGGATGCTACGTAATCAAATCCGCAATGGATGCTCTGATAGGCAAACGAAGAGAATAGGTAACGGTCACAAACGACAAGCTCTCCGCCATCGAGATGGGATCTGATGCCGTTGCTTTCGACGTGCTCCATTCGGTCGGCTGCAAAGAGAAGCGCCAAGGTCTGTGGTTGAACCGGTAGGGTTTTTGCCAGAATATCTCGAATGAGCCGCCCAATTGCCCCATCAGTCGGCTCAAAGGTGCAGTAGTGAGGTACACCGACATCCCCGAGACGCCGGTCTATGAGAGAAAGCTGGGTAGTTGTTCCGGCTCCATCAAGGCCCTCGAGAACGATAAAGTTCTTGAGCACCTCCGCGCTTTCAATACGCTCTTTAGACCTGTCCACTTGTTCCTCTCCCCTGTGCAATTCCGGCTCAATTTCTTGTTATTCCAGCAAGATTTTCCGAAACCGATCTGAGTCGGAATTGCTACAAGCTTGCTCTGCAAGCAGCTTGCTTCTGCAAGCAGCTTGCAGAGCAAGTAGTTGGCGTGCATGGTTAAAATGGGTCAAATTGTTTGGGTTGTGGGTGCAGCCAACGATATGCAATATAATCTAGTTCCTCCACCTGTTCCAAGCATTCTTTACGAAATCCCCTTTAAGTAGTATAGTTATAAAGTACAGATGTGATTTCTCTGCAATTCGCTTTCTCTAACTCTCGGGGCTGAGAGCAGTTTTTGAAAACACCCAAAAATCCTGGTTATTTGCGAGCTCTCGAAATTCTGCTTTTTATATTGCTAGTTGTCTCCACAGCCTTCCTTTTCCGCTTTGTCAACGATGTGCTTTCGGCACGGATGGAATCCTTCAAGATCGAAAGCCTGGCGCATCTGGAGCGCCAGGTTCACGGCAGAATATACTATGATTCCATATCTCCTTCGATTTTCATGTTCCTCGAGGTGAGGAACTTCAGAATTAGCCCTTTCCACAATCCTGAAACCTCTATCTTGAGGCTCAAGCGAATCACTATTCACTACAATATATTCAAGCTCATTTTTTTCAAGGACCCTCTAACAGCCCTGACCGAAATTAGGGTGAGCGATTCGTCTCTGAGCATAGACCTGGAGATAGATCGTGAGATTT